>RFKT01000330.1 GCA_003694225.1 Candidatus Dadabacteria bacterium | reverse complement strand
CTTGCGCAGAGCTTTACGTACAATACATGATTTTTACCTGAATAAAATATTCTAAGAATTATTATAATTATATTTTATTTGAGGTAAAGAACTAATAAATCTATTGATTTATTTACTTAATATTTTATTATTATCATTTTATTGTTCTTTCTATTATTGTCTTATCATTTTACTATGACGGTTGCATAGTTACAGGAGAAACCATTATAAGATCTACAATATAGTGGGGCTTGGTTATGCCGTGCTCTGAGCGGAGCAGGACAGTATATCCTCTCTCTCCGATTATTCCCCTTAATTTGGAGATCTTGCTATCTAAAACAAGCACATAAAAGGCATTAGAAGGGAGCTTTCTGGGAAGGCGCGAAAGCGAATTTCCAAGGTAAAAGTTGATCCCGTAAAACTCATTTCCGTACGAAAAAAGAGGAAGCCTCTTATCTAAAACACCTTTAAGCCTTTTAGAAAATCCCTTCGAAGAGAGGCTTTTAGCAAAGGCTGGCACAAGCACTCCCTCTGAAAAACATAAAAAAAGATAAAAAGAGGCGATACTAAGGCAAAGCCTTGCTTTTGTTTCCATCCGCCTTAGAAAAAACACCAACAGAGGCACTAAAGGAAGCATTAAGAGTAAAATATCTAACGGTTGAAGGTGAGAGGTGAGATTTCTCCACACTCCTGCATAATAGTTAAACTCAAAGCTTTGTCGCGGAGGAAGAAGAGAAGAGAGACCCTCAGTAAGACCGAAAGATATAAACAAAAGCAACAAATAGGCAAAAGCAACAAGGGAAAGAACCACCTTTCCAAAGCTCTTTACTGCAAAGGGATAAGATCTATAAAGATACAACAGATAGCTTCCTAAAAGGAGAGCCGCCCACGGGTATGCTCCTAAAAGATAGACACTTCTTTTGCTTGCGGGAAATGAAAAAAATAAAAGAAAAGATAAAACGATAACTATGGAATAAACGACGAGAGGCTCTAGATCTAAAACACCCTTAAGCCTTATCTGCCACTTTCCCCTTCGAACGATGCCTAAAAGCCGCTTCAAATCCACAACTAATACTAAAGAGTAGGGTAAAAGCCCTAAAAAGAAAGACCCATAAAGATACCAGACAGAATGGGAGTGAGGAGCTGTCCCATGATACATATCCCCCAAAAACCTCCCTATATTTTCCCTGAATACAATGTCTAGAAACTCATCGCCGCCCCTTTGCCATGCTAGAAAATACCAAACAAAAGCAATTGCAAGCGAAGGAACAAAATGAGCTGCAATAAACTTTGAGCTGAATCGAATACAAGATCGCCTAAGCGCCAAGAAGAAAACCCATATAATCGCGGGAAGCACAACTCCGACAGGCCCCTTTCCAAGCACAGAGAGAGCAAGAAAAAGAGAGGCGAGAGAGCTGAACTTCCGCCTCTCATACGCAATAAACAAAAATATAAGAGAAAAGGTGAGAAAAGAAGAGAAAGCCATATCAACCCGCGCTGTCACAGAGGCACGATGCCATTCAAACGATGTAATCAGTATGACAGAGGCTAAAAAGGCGGTACCTACACCCAGACGCTTGGCCACAAAGATGGATAAAGCCCCAGCCACTAAGGCGCTTAACAGAACCGAAGGAAGCCTAGAAAGCCCTTCTGTCACCTCTCCGCGCCAAAAAGACACTAGAGCAACTAACCAGTGGCTAAGAGGGGGTTTCGTAGGGACATCTCCGCCATACCTTTTAGGAAGAATCACCTCACCAGCCTTTAGGATCTCTTGAGCAACTACAGCCTCACGCGGTTCTCCTCTCGTATAAAAAGGCTTGCTCCAGATCCACGGAAGAGTCGATAAAAGAGAGAACAAAATGACACCTAGCGCCGCAAGTAGAACAATACGTGGGTTATTGTCAGATTCTTCCATACTCAAGGTGCACGCCTATATTGAGATCTGCTTAAAGTTGGAATAGTATGTTGAGCTGAAAATTTTAGCAAGAAAAGGCTTAAGATATGAAAATAGTAGAATGCGTCCCCAATATCAGTGAAGGAAGAGACAGGGAAAAGATCGATAAGATCGCAAACTCAGCACTGGTGGGCTCTGTCCGCATGCTCGATATAGATCCGGGAACGGCAACAAACAGAACGGTGATAACCTTTGCGGGAGAGCCTGAAGATGTCCTTCAAGGGGCATTCGAGCTGGCTAAAGCAGCTTACGAAAACATAGATATGACCACCCATACGGGCGAACACCCGAGGATGGGCGCAGTTGATGTAATCCCCTTTGTCCCTGTGCAGGGGGTGAGCATGGAAGAGTGCGCTGAATTAGCCCGGAGATTGGGTCAAATGATAGGTCAACACCTTCAAGTGCCGGTATACCTCTATGAATACGCAGCTTCAAAGCCGGAGCGAAAAAGCCTATCTGCTGTAAGGCAAGGCGAATATGAAGCGCTTCCTGAGAAATTGAAAGATCCATCAAATGCACCTGATTTTGGACCGGCAGAGTTTGTGCCTTCTTTCGGAGCAGTAGCAGTCGGAGCAAGACAGTTTCTTATCGCCTACAACATTAACCTAAATACAAAAAACAAAAAGCTCGCTTCTCAGATAGCAGTGAGGCTTAGGGAGTCCGGATATAAAAAGAGGGATCAAAACGGAAAGTTCGTATATGATGCAGACGGAAACCCTGTGATGGAGCCAGGAAGGTTTAAGCACTGCAAGGCTGTAGGATGGTTTATAGAGGAGTTTGGAATAGCCCAAGTGTCAATCAACCTTACAGATTTCACCGTAACTCCTATGCACGCAGTGTTTGACGAGGCGTGCAAGCTTGCTGAAGAAAGAGGGCTTAGGGTGACAGGCTCTGAGATTGTGGGGCTTGTACCCAAAGAAGCGCTTCTTGACAGCGGAAGGTACTACCTTAAAAAACAGGGCGCTTCACTGGGCATCCCAGAGCGGGAGATCATGCAAGTCGCTGTCAAAAGCTTAGGACTCTCCGAACTATACGACTTCAAGATCAAAGAGAAGGTAATTGAGGAACGGGTCCTCCAAGAAAAGCCCCTTGCAACTATGCCACTTGCACAATTTATCGACACCGTGTCAACAGATGCTCCCGCTCCCGGGGGAGGAAGTG
>RFKT01000329.1 GCA_003694225.1 Candidatus Dadabacteria bacterium | reverse complement strand
CTGTAAAACAGTTAGGTATTGAAGTTTTTAAAAGAGACAAAAGGCTTGAGCCTATAGAAGGGAACGAGCTTCCGGATCACGATGTTATGTTGTTGGGCAAGGCTTTTTCGAGGCTTTTAGAGAGAACCAAGTGCGATGTGGCGGGGCTTAACTTTGAGATTGATACAATGTCGATAGTTGAGCGGATGACGATCTTAATGGAAAGGCTTCAGGTTTTAGGAGGTAGGGCATTCCTGCATGAGCTTGTGGAGGTTACAGCGAGAAAGATAGACCTGGTTGGGTCTTTTATCGCTGTGCTTGAGCTTTGCAGAAGGGGGATACTCTCTGTCAACCAAGAGGATAACTTCGGCGATATAGCAATTTCATTTGCAGGTAAAGGCTCTGAGGTTGATGAGGAGCTTTTAGCAAGCGCGTAAGCATCGCTTGTGCTTGTGTGCTGGGTAGTGTTTGTTTATAGAGAATCTTTGTGTACTGCGGTTGTTTGGGGTAGCATTTTAAAAGGCGGGATTAAACCTGTAAGATACAGATACAATGGAAGAAAGAAGCGTTAAGGGAGAAGTTGTTTTGAAGGCGAATTTGGAAGACGGTGTGAAATTGCATCCCCTGGATAAAGCGGTAGAGGCCTTGCTCTTTGTCTCTCCCTCCGGTGTTTCTAAAAAAAGGCTATCAGAGATTCTAAGGTGCTCTGAGGGGGATATTGAGGAAAGTTTGGCTCGTATTAGAGAGAGGTATAATGAGCGTGAGAGCGCTATTGAGCTTGTGTCTGTAAATGAATCCTTTCAGTTCAGGACACGGCCGGAATATGCAGAGTATGTGCTGGAGCTTAGAAGGGCAAAGCCTAAGCGGCTTTCTAAGGCGGCACTTGAAACCTTAGCCGTTGTGGCATACAGGCAGCCGGTAGTAAAGAGTGAGATAGAGGCTATAAGAGGAGTCGATGTTACTCCAACCTTAAAGACTCTTATTGACCGGCGGCTTGTAAAGATTATCGGATATAAGCCCACAGTTGGCCAGCCAGCGCTTTATGGGACAACGGATTATTTTTTGGAGGTGTTTGGCTTAAATTCCCTTAAGGATCTTCCTGCACTGAGAGACTTAAGGGAGCTTGAAGAGGATCCGGGTGAGGCTTTTGAGAGCGGCAAAGAGAGCCGTAATAATCCAATTGCTCTTTAAAAGAGTCATTTGAGATAAAGAACGGTTCACCAATCAAGGGAGGACTCATATCCAAGTTCGATCAGCTCTTCTCCTATAAGCCTTTTAACCCTTTCCTTTATTTGCGGAGAGAAATCTTCTTTCCACTGTTTAATTCCGCCCCTTCTGGCTGCGACAGGGCATCCCGTTTTTGGATCCCAGACTGTGCATCTGTAATTGCTCTCGTTGTCTTTCATCCTTCCATTGGTTTGGGCCTGAAAGGTGCCTAAGTAGATAACTTCTTCCAATTCCGCATCGCTTAAGGGTGGATAGCAAGGCCTCCAGTTAAGCCATTCTAAGAGGGCCTTATATGTCTCAAGGGGTTTTGCTCTAAGATCTTCATATTTAACTGCATATGTGTTGGAAGCGCGCCATGCGTGGATAAAGCTCTGTGTAAGTTGTTTTAAGCTGGGCCAATATACAAATTGAAAGGTTGATTTTGAAAAAACTCCTCCATCGATTAGGTAGTTAAGTATTCTTTCTTTTGTCTCATCCCAGCTTAAGCCTCCCAATAAAATTCTTCTAAGTTCCTTCTGGTAATGATAAGGATGGTCTTCTGTTAATTGGTCAGGGTGAAGCGACATCCGATAAAGGTAACTTATAAGCATATCTCTGGGGTCTCTTATTAGGGCAATGCACTTTATGTCTGGAAGCTGTGAGACTATCTGAAAATCTATAAACTCGTGTGCATATGCCATATGATAGTAGGGCATGTTGGCTATAAGCTGAACCCATCGATCTTGAAGTTGATCTAAAGTTGGATTGGGAAGGTGCTCATATTCCTTCATTAACCTTAAAACAGGATCACTTGCAACATTCTCTCTAGAATGGTCTTGGTAATTCCCTTTTAGGTTGGCAATATAACGAGGCGTATACCATACGGGTGATCTTGAACGCAGCATACGCCGCTCGTATATCGCTGCCAACTTATGAAGCGGAGGCAGCATCCTCAGTGTTCCTGCATATTGCATAAGCCAGACAAAGGTTGGCGTTGGGTCTTCCAGTGCTTTTAGCGGATAGCAGCTATCCGGCATATAAGGGAATATAATATCCCACCCGGTTGGATAGTTATTCTTCCAAAACCGTATGCTTTCTATGTATTCAGATGGTGACACTAAGTGTAATATCCCTCTTGTTTTAGAAAAGAGAGCATCGGTTGGGCCTGTCCACGGAGATTTATGGAAGGAGTCATAATTATCGTGGTTTTCGCTATAATGAGCAAAGAGGCGGTCTTTAAATGAGGAGTTTTTTAGGCGTTCGACGATCTGATAAGACTCTTTTGAGGTTGAGTATATGCTTATAAGTCCATCGTACTGGTTTAAAAAGGCTGTAAAGGTTTCATAAAACATGTTCTCGTGCTCTTTTAGGATAATAGGAAAAGTGCCGTCTGTAATCGGAGCACGGTCATATTCATCGTATGGAAGACCAAGCCCAAAGAATTTTTCAGTGATATCGTATTGGAAATTTCCTGCTAATACTTGCCGCATCTTTAAAAGTCCTTTTCAAGAATTTTAGATGCATTGGAGGCAGGGAAAGAATGCGGGAAATAATAGATCTGATGAGTTAAGTAGTTAATTGTAATTACAGACAAATTTTTCCTCTAATTGCTCTTAATAGTGAAGATATTCTGAGAGTTTTTATATGCAGTAGATGGAATAGCTGACAATCTATGGAGCTTCCGCAATGTATAGCTATGAGGCTGCAGAGTCGCTTTGACTTGATAATAAAGTTATAATCTCTCTTTTGCGGGGTAAACTATATGGCATCTATGATCAGACTCCATAAGGTTATTGCTGGAAGGGGATACTGTTCTCTGCGTAAGGCGGAGCGTTTAATACTGCAGGGCAAGGTCAAGGTAAATGGCGAGGTGGCGCAGGGTGTGTGCCTCGTAGATCCGGAAAGGGATCTTATAGAGATCCAGGGCAGAGAGATAAAACCACAGCCTTTAGGGGTTATACTTTTCCATAAGCCTAAGAAGGTGGTAAGCACCATGTCGGATCCGGAGGGAAGAAGGTGTATCGGCGACTATATAACCAAGAGGTATAGGGGGTATAAGCCGGTGGGAAGGCTTGACTGGGATACAACGGGACTTATGGTGCTTACAAACGACGGTAAGCTGGCTTATAGGCTTTCCCATCCTCGTTTTGGATTTGAAAGGGTCTATGATGTAAAGGTAAAAGGAAGGCTTAACGAAAAACAGCTTAGGGCTATAGAGAGAGGGATAAAGATTGACGGAAGGCGTGTAGTAGGAGAGATCGATTCTTTAAGGGAAGATGAATGTTCCTCACGCCTTAGGTTTGTTTTAAGGGAGGGACGAAACAGGGTTGTTAGGAAGGTGTTTCAAAGGGTTGGAACTCCTGTACAGAAGTTAAAGAGAATCCGCTTTGGGCCATTTTCACTTGGAAGGCTTAAGTCAGGAGAGATCAGAAAGCTCTCCCATAAGGAATATTTACGGTATAAAAGCATTATAATGGGAAAAGGCCAATAGCCCGTATTGACTTCTCTCTTTCCATGACTTATATACCACCTGCGGGGTAGAGCAGTCTGGTAGCTCGTCGGGCTCATAACCCGGAGGTCACAGGTTCAAATCCTGTCCCCGCGTCCATATTCCTTCATTCATACTTATGAGTTATGAAAGAGCTCCTTACAAAATTAGATATTCAAGATATAAACTCAGGTTGCTATAGCGGCAGGTGGCATGAGTGCGACGGGGATAAGATCCTTGAAAGCACCTCTCCTATAGATGGAAAGTTAATAGCTAAGGTAAAGGTTCCGTCTAAAGAGGATTACGAGGAGGTTGTTGGTGCGGCAATGGAGACCTTTTTAAGCTGGCGCTCTGTTCCCGCTCCAAAGAGAGGGCTTTTGGTAAGGGATATAGGAGATGAACTTAGGGCAAAAAAGGAGCTTCTTGGAAGATTAATCACAGTAGAGATGGGGAAGATCCTCCCCGAAGGGCTTGGAGAGGTGCAGGAAGCTATAGACATAGCTGATTTTGCGGTAGGGCTTTCAAGACAGCTTTACGGCAAAACCATGCATTCAGAGAGAGAAGGTCACAGGATGTACGAGCAGTGGCATCCGTTAGGCCCTATTGGGGTCATTACGGCGTTTAATTTCCCGGTCGCTGTATGGTCGTGGAACGCCATGATAGCGGCTGTGTGCGGAGATACCGTTATATGGAAGCCGTCAGAAATAACCCCCATAACCTCTATTGCCCTCTGTAAGATATGTAGCCGTGTGGCTAAGGCTTACGGTTTTCCGGGCCTCTTTTCTCTGGTGATAGATAGCGGTGACGCCGCTTTTGGGAAGGCAATCGCCTCTGACAAGAGGATACCGCTTGTCTCAGCGACCGGCTCCTGCCGGATGGGAAGAGCGGTCGCAGAGAGTGTTGCCGCCAGACTCGGTAGAAGCTTGCTTGAGCTTGGAGGTAATAACGCAATTATAGTTACCAAGAATGCAGATCTTGATCTATGTGTCAGGGCTGTGCTCTTTGGCGCTGTTGGAACAGCCGGACAGAGGTGCACAACTACTCGGAGAATTCTTATTGAAAAGCCTGTTGCAGATTCCTTTTTAGAGAGGCTTAAGGGAGCATACTCTCAGATCACGATAGGAAATCCTTTGGATGATGGGGTGTTAATGGGGCCGTTGGTCCACCACAGAGCGGTTGAGTGTTATAAGGAAGCAATTGAAAGGATAAAGAAGGAAGGCGGTGAGATCGCATATGGCGGAGAAGCGCTTCAAGATATGCCGTCAGGGTGTTATGTGATGCCTACTATTGTAAAAGCAAAACCGGGGATGGAAATTCTTAATGAAGAGACATTTGCGCCTATTTTATACATAATAGAGGTAGACTCCCTCGATGATGCCATAAAGATCCACAACAACGTCCCTCAAGGATTAAGTTCTGCAATTTTTACAGAGAATCTCAAAGAAGCAGAGAGGTTTCTCTCCTGTGAAGGGAGCGATTGCGGTATAGCTAATGTTAATATCGGCACCTCAGGGGCGGAGATAGGCGGCGCTTTTGGAGGTGAGAAGGACACAGGTGGTGGAAGGGAGTCTGGGTCTGACTCGTGGAAGCAGTATATGAGACGGCAGACCTGTACTATCAACTACAGCGATAGTTTACCGCTTGCGCAGGGGATAAAATTTGAATAAAGTTTAGGATGTAAAGCGGCAAGGAGCTAAAGGGCGTGTTTTAATATGAAGATTGAAGGATTAATTGCTGTTTTTATGATTTTTGTCGCGGTGTTGTTCTCTGCCTGCGATAGAAACGAGTTTGATTTCGCAGGTAGAGGGAAAAAGGCTGATTACCCTTCATATTCCTACAAGCCCGATCCAGCTAAGCCATAACTAGTTGAATATTCTGATCTTTCTTTCTTGATTTACTCTCCTATTTTTACTATTGTTTTACTGCCGAATCGCCTCAGCTTGAAAGAGGCGTGGTTGGGAGCCTGCCTAAAGGAGACTCCGGGAATTTTGTTCATATGAGGCTAGTTACTTATGAGTGGCAATGTGGCTGAAAAGACAGAACCGCAGAAAAATGAGAGAAACCAGTTAAAGCCAACTGTTATAGAGGGTGGAAAGATGAGTGCAAAAGTGTTTGATCAGATGAAGTTCAGGGGCCATGAGCAGGTAGTGTTCTTTCACTTTCCTGAAGTGGGGCTAAAGGCAATTATTGGCATACACAACACCGTTTTGGGGCCAGCTTTGGGTGGTTGCCGCATGAGGAATTATACATGTGAGGAGGAGGCTCTTGACGATGTCTTAAGGCTTTCTGAAGGGATGACCTATAAAAGCTCTCTTGCTGGGCTCAATCTTGGAGGGGGCAAGGCGTGTGTACTGGCAGACCCTGAGATGAAAGAGGGGCGAAGGGAGCTATTTTTGAAATTTGGTGAGTGCCTAAACAGGCTTAACGGTACGTATATCACTGCGGAGGATATGGGTACCTCCGTTG
>RFKT01000328.1 GCA_003694225.1 Candidatus Dadabacteria bacterium | reverse complement strand
GTCAGAAGCCTTCCCTTCCTTAAGCTCCGAATCAAATATGATAAGATCGTAGTACTTGCGTCCAATATACCCAACAGCCTCAAGTATGCTTCCCACATAATCGCTGTCAAACGGCTGATCCTCAAGATATCCTTCAATTTCATCTCTAATCCTTTCCGTATCTGACACAACGAGTATTTTTGCCTCTGGCTTTGGCACTAATTCGCTATCGTCTTTATCTTCTGACAGCAATTCTTTATAGATAGTTTTCTCTTTACACTCCCTTACCTCTACCTTCTTTGGCTTGGGGCTCTTTCTTTCAACACCAAGTATCTTATCGCACTCTTTATGCCCAAAGCGAAGAAGCCTTTCAATCTCTTTAAGAAGCAGGGAGTACTCTTCACTCCGAGGGGCTCGCTTTCTAGCCGCATACTGCTTAAAGGCCTTAGCAACCTTCTGTGAAAGCGCCCTTACCTTTTCAAATTTCAATTTGCGAGCCTTATCCCTTATAAGGGCGGCTGTTTTATAAAGCTCCTTACACTGCCTCTTCCACGGTTTGTTCTTCTCTACAAGCCTGATGCAACCGGCTTTTAGATCCTCTCCGTTTCCCTTTAATAAGGCCCTAAACTCTTTTACCTCCTTTTTCTTGTCTTTCAAAACCTTAACCATTGCCTTCCCGTTAGTTTCAACCTCGCCTATCAATCAACAAAACAGTTCACAACCCTCCTTATCTTTTGAAGTATCCCATTAGGTGCGCTGTCTTTTGAAACGCAATCCTGAGCTCCAAGCTTTAGCAGCGTCTTGCCGCTTTCTTTATCATCACCCCTTGTCATCATTATTATGGGAATGCCCATTGTCTTAGCATCGCTCTTCATCTTTTGTAAAAATGCCCTTCCATCCATTACCGGCATCTCTAAATCACAAAGGATTAGCTGAGGTGCATGAGAGCGCACCAAATTTAAGCCTTCCTCTCCGTTTGAGGCCTCAACGACTTCATAAGATTCACCTTCAAGGAGGGAACGTAACATCCCTCTTGCTTGGATATCATCTTCTACAACTAATATTTTCGTCCTCTTAGTATCTTTCTTAGCGAATCTAGGAGGAGAGGGCGGCCGAACCTTAACTTGAGGCGGAACTGGTGGCCGTGGAGGGCCAGCAGAAATTCTATTGTTTTGATGCGACCGCAGAGGCGCAACTTGTGGTTTGGGAGGAGTCTGCACGATTGGCTGCTGAGGCGGCCTTGCCTGCGGTGGGGGCGTAGGCGAAGATTGCTTTGCCTTATACCGAGATTTCGCTTCAAGACTGAGATATCCCTTTACCTCCTCAAAAGTCGTAACTCCGTGTCTCCACAGATCCGCTACAGCAGTATCCAAAGAATCATAACCTGTCCTTCTAGCGGCTAAAATAATATCTTCGATAGAGGCCTGGGTTGAAATTAAATGTGCGATCTCTTCTGTAATCTCCAGATAACTATATACGCCAAGCCTTCCCTTATAGCCTGTTTGGAAGCAGTAATCACACCCAAATGCTTTGCGGAGATTGTCAGGCTCTATTCCGTAAGCATCCATGTATTTCCGATAGATCATAATATCTTTTTCAGTCGGTGGAACAGAGCAGTGACTGCATATTTTGCGAACAAGCCTTTGGGCCAAGACACCGGCAAGTGTAGAACCCACAATAAAGGGGTCAGCTCCCATATTTAAGATTCTTGTCACCGCATTTGGTGCATCGTTTGTGTGGAGGGTAGATAGAACAAGGTGGCCAGTCAGCGCCGCTTGGAGAGCTATATTAAGGGTTTCAGTATCCCTTATCTCCCCTATCATTATTACATCTGGATCCTGCCTTAATATAGATCTCAGTGCTGAGCCAAAGGTGACATCTATGGCTTTATTTAATTGTATCTGGTTAATGCCTTCAAACTTGTATTCAATTGGATCCTCAACTGTCGTTATATTCTTCTTTCCGTCTTTAATAGAATTTATCGCCGTATAGAGAGTAGTAGTCTTTCCGGAACCTGTGGGACCTGTTACAAGCACAAGTTTTGAGTGGCTTTCTAGTGCTCTGCCAAAAGCCTCTTCTATATGGGGGGGGAAACCGAGAGTTTTAAACGTAACGCCCTCATAGTCAGACCTCATAATACGGAGCACTATCTTTTCGCCGTTTGACGTGGGAATGCTTGAAACCCTCATATCAATGGTATGATCTCCCATCCTAACACCAAGACGTCCGTCTTGGGGCCTTCTTTTCTCAGACACATCCATAGCCGCAAGCACCTTTATGCGGGCAACTAGATAGCTATGAAGCTTTTTAGGAACCTCTAAAACCTTTTGCATAACGCCGTCTATTCTAAACCTTATATCAACAACGGTGCGGGCGGGTTCTATATGAATATCGCTGGCTTCCGCTTTTATGGCATCTACCAATATCTCGTTTACCAGCCTTACAATGGGAGCAACATTTTTTGTCTCGGATGTCTCCTCATCTTCCGTTCCTCTTCCACCTTTAATTACTTCTATGTCTATGTAATCTCCGGGATTATCCTCTTCAAAGATATCCTGAACATCGGGGAAATATTTATTTATAATGCGCAAAATCTTGCTCTCCTCTGCTATGACCATAGAGACTGGAGAAGAAAGGGCAAACTCCACAGCTTTTAAGGCCTCATGGTCCAGGGGATTAGCAAAAGCTGTCATCACCCCTTTGTTGGTCCTTTTAAGAGGGCAAACTAGATATTGCCTACAAAAAGCTCCATCTACCTTGTCCTTAAAATCATCGACGCGAAGAGTTTTTGCTTCATCTTCTGAAATTAAATCTACGTGTTCAATCCCGAGGCGCTCTGAGAGGATGCGGATAGCTTCAGATTCTCTTAAAAGCCCCATCCGCTGCAGAGCTACTATAGGACCGTGTCCCTCCAACTCTAGGGTAAAGTCATCCGGCAGAGATTGTAGGATCCCTGCTTTAAGAAAAAATCTTATCAAAGGGCTTTCTTTATCCACAGCTCTCAGAGAAAAATCTTATCCCCTAGGCACTTAGTCCCTATTTCTGAATCGTCATAACTTCCTGATTTCTAAAGCCGATTATTTATGGGTCTGTGTAATAAAACCCTGATTCAGTAAACTTAAACCCTTCTTTCACCAAGGGTCCGTCAGAGTATCCCTTTGGAAAATAAGAATTTATCTTAGATACAAGCCTTTCAAAGGACTCGTCAGTAAAAGATGAAATTTTTTTTGACGTGTCTGTAACTAGCTTAAATGCCTCAAGATCTTTAGAAAAAACTCCTAAATCCTTATTAAATATCACCTGAGCATCCTCATAGCTCATAGCACTTGGAGCAAGGGATTTATAGTAGGGAATGGCTAAAAGTTCAATAACTATCAATCCAATCAATAAGTTAAACCAAAATTTGGAGAAAAGCCCCTCTTTTTTTACAGGTTCTACAATAGGCACATGGACCTCTGTAGCATATGTTTCTATAGCGCCATTCTGGGCTTCTGTCTCATGGAGCTTGCCGCCATCTTCGATCTGCTCAATAGTCTGATCCAGTAGAGAACGGTACTTTTCTCTTTTTATCAGAGAAATCTCCTTTTCGTCTTTATCGCTCATCTTGACTCCTCGCATATACCTGCTCTACCACAACTCCTCGTATCTTTTCATATCGATAGGCGTACCTTCCATCTTTATGTCTTACCTGGAATCGCAGCTGCTCTATAGGTTCTTTTTCAAGGCGGAGATCCCTAATTCGAATAAGATAATCAAGCACTATGCCATCCTTAAATACAACCTCCTGTAACGGATCCGGAAGTCTGCCGGGCCCAGATATATTTTTCATTATAAACCTCCTTCTCCCTCCAGGGCGACTCATCTCTCTATAAACTGCATTTTTCACGGCATAGTAGCTTAGTTGAGCATCTCTTTCCTTCTTAGAAAAGCTATAAAGCCTGTAATCAAAAGCAAAAAGAAAAAGGGCACAGAGAACTGTTATTACAGTCACCGCTCTTTCTTTAGTGCTGAGTGTACGAATCTCTGAAACTATATATGAAAGCCTTATAGCCACTATTGCCTTATAACCCTATCTATCTTTGTAAGCTCAAACTCAAGCTCTTCAACCATACCAGTCCCCGCCAAGGTTGTATCGTAGTGTACCTGTGCCCCGCTGTAAATGGCAGTTCCTTTAGCAACAATAGCCCCCTTTAGCTCAGCTCCTGTATTTAAGAGCACGGTTGCATTCGGAGCCGCAAAAGCCATAGAAAATGCGGGAAGGGATGTAAGGGTCAATGTACTTGTCCCTAAATAATAGAATTGAAACTGCTTCGGCCTTCCCCAAGAATTTCCTTCTGCATTGGCCTCATTCAATATATTTCCACCGTATATCCTGTTGCTTCCAATGCCATTT
>RFKT01000327.1 GCA_003694225.1 Candidatus Dadabacteria bacterium | reverse complement strand
GGCGGAGCTTGAGGGGCAGATAGCAGCCCTTGAGCAGACATTGAATCCACCAACCGATCTTGAGCGCGCAATGGGGGAACGCCCACTGTCCCCTGAAGAGAGAGAAAAAGTAGAAAAGTCATTGGAGATAGTGAGAGGCTATTTAAAGGAGGCAAAGAGATATGAAAATTTGGCTGCATCGTTTGCCAAGTTGGATTCCTACTATAAAGATGCGTATAGAGCGGTTTTGAGAGGAGATCTTGACAGAGGGCTTTCTATACTTGAAGAGGGTAGACGTAAGACAGAAGAGCTTTTGAAGAATATAAAGGGCCTTGATGAAAGGTTTGTATCCGATATTGTCGGCGGAATAGAGCTGTCCAAGGTAAATCTCTGTATGGAACACGCAGATGCGCGCCTTAAGGCCGGATCCACCTTGGATTATACTGCAGATTGCCATAGAGCGCTTTTGGTATTACAGAGCATAGCTCGCAGTGAAGATTACAGCGACGAGCTAAAAAGGAGCGCTGCCGCCCTTACAGTGCCTATATTAGAGAGAGAAGCTTTTGCGATAAAGAGAGACAAGTGTCACGAAATTGCTAGATATGAACGGGAATTAAGTGAAGATTATAGGGATGAAAAGCTATTGGCAAAGGCAATGGCTCGACATAAAAAGCTCTTGGAACAATTGAAAGAGAGCACAAAAACCGCAACTCATACCGTTTTAAAGGTTTATACTGAACCGGAAGAAAGGGCTTTTATCACCACGAGTCTGCAGTTTATTAAATGCCGCACGGTGGCCGATATTGGCTTAACCCCCGAAGAAAGTAAGGGAGCTGTTTTAGATCAACTTAGCTGGTCGTTACGTTTAGTGCGTAGTGAGGTGACTCCCGAGGAGGAAAAGGAGATCTCTACAGAAGGGGAGGAACTAGGGTGGTTTGAGGCATTCTTCAAAGAAGACGAGGACATCAAGTTTCTGAGTGACAAGCAGCTTGACATAATCTTACACCAGTTTGATACGGCTTCTTTAAGGCGAAAGGGACAGATAATAGATGCCGCCCTTTATCTTGCAGAGTATGCAAGAAATAGCGGCAACCGAGATCTTAACAATGCTTCGCGGCAGATTCTTGAGGCGATAGCGGATAGAGCAAAAGAGAGATTAAATGAAGGAGGATTAAGCCCTGAAGAGGAAGATAGGCAGAGAAATATACTTATAAATGCAGAGCTTGCTCGTGCCAGCTTCTATATGGATGTCAATTACTTAAAGGGTGCGTTGAAGGCTGTAAATGCGGGTGAGAGAGAGATAGCTCTTATTCGGGATCCAAGGCTTAGAAAACAGCTTAAATCCACACTTCTTTTTAACCGGGTTTCTATTCTTTCGGGAATGGCAATAGACGGAGATTACGGAGATAGGAAAGCCTACGCCTTAAAGATAAGGGATATTCGCCTTGAGATGGAAAAGAGGCTTAAAAAAGAAGGTGACGACAACCAAGCATCTTGGGCGCAGCTTGGAATGCTTACAATAATAGAGGCAAACACATTTCTCCAGATAAAGGAAACTAAATTAGCCGAAGAATCTATCGCTTCCCTTCAGAGACATAGGGAGAAATATGAGGGGATAGAGTTTGTAGAGGATGCCCTATATGAATTTGAGCATAACGATAGGGAAGGCGCTGTGCAATCAGCAATTCAGGTTGCCCTATCTGAGCTTAATAGCGAAAGTTTAGGCGAGGCGCTGGGATACGGGCTTGGTGGGACTGTAGGTGGAGCCGCAGTTGGAGCTGGTGTAGGAGTTTGGTTCTTTGGTGTTGGAGCAGTTCCGGGCGCCATTATAGGAGGTATGATAGGCGGTGGAGTGGGGGTTGGATACCTCAAAGTAAGAAATCTTATAAGGGGATGGGATAAGATCGGGCAAGCCTACGACACAGGGCTTAACAATATTTCGTGGCAGCAGTCACTAATGGACAGTGTGTGTTTGGGTTTGGATGCGGTTTCAATAATAGCCCCATTTAAGGGCGCTAGCGCAGCCTTTAAGGGAGGAGAAGAAGCGCTTATGGCGGAGCTTAAAGCTGGAGGCAAGGAATTTGCCGAAGTAATGGGTGAAAAGGAATTAAAAGCGGCTATAAGAAAGGTAAGGGCTCAGAAATTTGTGCAGGCATCCTCAAGATTTGGCGGCAGAACTTCCGCTATCCTTTCCGCTACAGGCGTGGCATTTCCAGTAGGCAGCGCGGCTTATCAGATAATTACAAGTGATAGCCTTACAGCGGAGCAGAAGATAGAACTTCTAAAATCAGCCGGGAGTGTGGCGCTAGAGATGGCCGGAGTGGCTACACTTTACATAGCCGCACACTATACCATTAACAGGCTCGCGTCAGATCCATTTGGAGCTATTAGGGATATGAGAAGGGCTGTACGCAAATTATCCGGATCTGAAAAAGGCATTCATCTGGAAGGAAAGCCTGCCGCTATAGATGTGCATACAGGGAAGGCCGAGTCAGGCAAAGGTAAGGTTGAAAGCGGGGGAGAAGGCAAGGCAGGAAAGGCAAGTGATGACATAGCTTGGATGGAAGAAGCATATAGAAATGCAAAAGAGCCTAATCGTCCCCAGCCGCTTGAGAACAAAGGAGGTGGACAAGAGGCGCCGCAGCCTGTTGATACAGATATAGGATGGATGGAGGAAGCATTTAAAAACGCGAAAGAGCCCAACCGACCCCACCAATTTGAGAGTGAAGGTAAAAGTAGTGGTGAAAGAGAGTCGTCACCAGTGAATACAGATATCAGATGGATGGAGGAATCTTACAGGAGTAATAGCTTTGATCCCACAGAAAATAGAGGAGGAGATAGGGAGATTGGTGGAGGCTCACTTGATAAGCCTCTAGCCTCTCCTCCAGAAGGAGGAGGGAGTAGTGGTTGGCAAAATTCAGCTCACACTCGTATGTCAAGTGGCGGTGAACCTAGCGTTGCTGTGGCTGATAGGGTGGGGGTTAGAGCCGATTCAGGTATGGAAGTAGCTTTGGCAGATAGAAAGCTTAGGCTGGAAGAAAAGATGGAATTTCTAGAAGGATCTATCGCCAAAGAGAGGCAAGCGATACAGGATATAGAAGAGCAGATCGCTAAAGTTGAAGATCCTAGCAAAGCCGAGGCTGCAAAGCGCTATTTTGAGCCAGAGATAAAAGAGATAAAAGAGCGTATCAAGGATTTAGAACGTAAGAAATACGGTGTGATGAGGGAGATTGACGAGATATCAACACGACTCCAGCTAGAGACACCGGCGCCTAAACAGCAGAGCGTTGTTGTAGAAGAGAGACCTTTAGAGGTTGAACCTGTAAGGGAACCGGTAACAGAGGAAAAGCCTCTAGTAGAGGTGGAGATAGATAAACCTGTGGAATTCCCTGAGAGACAAACCAAAGAAGAAAATGAGGTTGGGACATTGAAACCTCATATTGAGACAGAGACCGAAAGGATTTTTAGACTTAACAGTGAGGCTGCCAAGAGGCCGTTTATTAAGATTGGGCCTTCAGTAGATTTGGATGCCGCATTAAACTTAAATTTTCTTGAAGAGCCGGCTAGGTTGGGTAAGAGGAAGAAGACAAAGACAGCAGTGAAAGAAAAGGAAAGGAAAAAGCGCAGAAGGAGACGCGGCGGAGGTGGGTTTTGGGAGCCCCTGTGGGAAGATTTAGAAAGGAAAGATTATCTATGGGATCTGAGCTTTGACCATGCGCATTTTCGCAGGGAAGGGATTGAGCTTTTGGCAAAGGATAGGATTAAACGGTACGTTTATAAAACACATATGGAGGCAAAGGTTGTCAGAAAATTACATCGTAAAAGCCACAATACTTCTAAAAGCATTTACTCACTCAATAAAGGTTCAAAACAAGCTATCCCTATGCCTGAGGAAAAGGAAAGTTCCTTGGAAACAGAATATATTTCTGAAGGGGGCTTGGTTGAGAAGTATTATTTTGTACAGGATGAAGAATAGCCTCTTAGTTTATTGAATAGATTCCGGCTATATTTTGCTGAAATATTTAGAAGGTGCTATCATGATGAGCGAGGCGTCTGCAGAGGTT
>RFKT01000326.1 GCA_003694225.1 Candidatus Dadabacteria bacterium | reverse complement strand
GTTCTTCTTTACTTCTTAACTTCTTAATAAATTGAATAAATAGGATGTTGATATTGCTTACCGGTGAAGCAACTCAGATACCCGCTCCGCTATGGTATCGCATCCTTCAAGGATATTAGATACCGCCTTCATCAACGTCTTAGGGGAAGCGAGACCAACCGGTTCGCCTTTAGAATCTATAAGGACCGCACAACAGCACCCTCCCCATGCCATCCTATTCAGCACTTCCGAAATAGTCGCTGAGTCAGGCTCCACGCATATATTTCTATCCATCACATTTGCAACAGTTAACCCCTTCAGATCTCCACTACTTATCAGCGCAGCATGCACAGCATCACGTCTTAAAACCCCAAGAATGGTGTCAGGATCATCTTGTACCAACGCAAACTCTACAGACTTGTTAAACATAACCTTAGCTGCTTTATTCAAAGGGTAGTCAGAATTCAAAACAAACAAAGGATCCAACTCTAAAGAACTAACAGGATCATTCAATCTCCTGGTCGCCTCTCGGTCAGAAAGCACCTCTATTTTCCGTTGCGAAAGCCTTAGTTCATCACGCCAACTGCTCACTGTCATACCTTATACTCCCCTCTCAAAGTTAGCACGACTATTGTTTGTCTATGCCCATATCTTAGCTACAGATACACAGAACACACCCTCACCCCAGTTAACCAAACAAAAACTAGTGAAAAACGGCATTTAGGCTATCATGCTCGCAAGGAGCGAAAAACAAAGCGTATTGCTGATACTAAGCACCCTCCTTATCAGCCTTTATTGGAATCTCATCTTACCATAAAAAAACAACGATTCGAAAAAAATCATCTTCTCAAGAAATTTTCCTATTATTGCCAGCAAATTACAAAGATAAGGGATCTGCTCTAGAATATTCATTCTCCCCCTTACGAGCAAGCAACATCTGTAATTTCAGCATATTACGGGCTATGGCGCCTTTCTCTGCTGCTCACAAAAGAGATGTATATTGCTACACTGAACGTGTAGTGTAGCATCTCTTAGAAAAGGCTGCGAAGTTATACACAATGTAACGTATGAGCATACCAGTAAAATTTGACTTTTCAAATTATCCAGGGCATTTGCCTTCTGATTGCACCGGGAAGGATCATATTTTCTCTGCGGCTATCTCTATCACCATTTTCGCCCTTCTTATGGGAACAGCGTATCTCTGGGAGCACCCGGGAGTATTGCTTTTTTCTTCTTCAAAGTATCCAACATTAGTATTTGGATGCATCGCTCTTATGCTCTGGATTACCTCTAAGCCAAAGCCAAAACTTACTCCGATTGGATTTTCGGTGGGCGTTGCAGCGGTGTTTTTATCGGACTGGATGTGCCGTTCTTATAACCTATTTCAAGGCCCCTCTATTCGCGGGGAATTATTTATAGGCGCTTTTCTGGGGTGGTGGCTAATTTTACAACAAAATCGAAAAATCTTTATATGGTTCTTATTCTTTGCCATTTTCCTTCTCTTACATAATTTCTTTTCAGAAGCTGATGGAAGGGTTCTATTCGGTGACGATCATGCAACCTTTCTATACCGCTTAAGGCTTTTAAAAGACAACTTTCCTTCAATTCCCTTCTACTACCCACTGTGGAATAGGGGGGTAGACGCTAGAGATTTTTTCGCCACAGGGGCTTTAAACGTTTACCTCTTTTTCTCTCCGCTTATTCACATCTTTAACATTCATTTTATATATAATGCCATAATCGCTACAATTATTTTTCTTATCTTACCAACATCTGTGTTTGCTTCTGCAAGACTCACAGGTTCTAACTTCCTACAGGCTTCCCTAGCAGCTATTCTATCCCTTTCTACGAGCCTTACATGGTATGAATGGGCGCTTAGATTCGGAACAGTAGGCTTTGTGTTTTCTGCTGCCCTTGTACCAATAAATGCAATCCTACTCATTGATTTACTCTCCTCTCCCATTGAGTTTACATATAGAAAAGCAATTTTTCTTACTATCTCTTTTACTCTTATGCTTTTTTGGTCAGCCTCAGGCCTGATTTTTCTCCCTTTGGCCATAGCGGCACTGTTTTCTGCGAGAAAGTTTTTTAAGACAAGGCCTGTTTTATTATTTATGGTACTAACACTCGCTTTAAATCTCCTCTGGGTTCCGCTTTTTTTAAAAGTATCCCAAGTTGGAAATTTCCTTTTTTCAGAATCAGAACAATATCCAAAATCCCCAACTCACGCACATCAATATGCAGATGACACACCGCCTCCTAAACCTTTTTCTCAGCCGCCTAAACAATTATATAAATCTGTAAAGAAGATTGCTTCACCCAAAGAAATATTGCTGTCGCTTAGAAAGCTGTCTGGGCTGTCGAATCCTCTCATTATCTTTTTGTGTATTCCTGGATTTATCTTTATAAAAAGGCGGCTTAGACTTTGGTTTATTGCATTATCTATCTGGCTTCTTATATGCGGCGCTGTCTTGGCTCCCCTAAAGCCACAGCTCGAACTAGATAGAATGCTTGTGGTGCTTCTCCTTATACTATGCATCCCAACCGCATACTCAATAGAAGAGCTGTTTTCAAACAGTAAAAAGGCTCTATCAACGGCACTCGCATCCCTTGTTGCCTCGTATGTACTAATAAGCCCTTTCTCAATATCAGCGCTACTTAGGAACAGGACGTTGATCCAGTATTATTTTAAACTTCCAATTGTGGATGAACTTGCAGATGCAATAGCTAAAAATTCAGGAAATGGAAGAACTATTTTTGCGGGCTTTGTCCTTCAGGAGCTAAGCTCCGGCCATTTCGCCCCGCTATCTTACTTAACGGGAAAACCTCTAGTTGCAAGCCACTTTGTACACAAATACTGGTGGTACCATGACGTGATACCACCTGAATACCTAAAACGCAAAGATAACGGCATTGAGGATTTCTTTGACTTAAATAACGTCTCTCTTGTTGTTTCTCACGATGAAAAGTGGAGAAAGTATTTCTCTGCTCGTCCTAACCTTTACACAATGGTGTGGTCAAAGGGCATTTTCACTCTATTTAAAAGAAAGGCTAAGAGCTCCTATTTCTTGAGTGGAAAGGGAGAAATCATCGATCAGCAAAATAACAAAATTCTTCTCCGCCTAGATTCAAAGAGCGCCGTAATTAAATTTAACTATTTCCCATTTTTAACATCTCCCCAATGTAAGCTTTCTCCATATCAGGTAGATAAAACTATGGTGTTTATCAGAATTTCACACTGTGTACACAAACAAGCCATAGTAATAAAATCCGTATCCCCTTTTAAGAGATTGTTTTTGTAATGAAGCGATATCTTACTTATTCAAATATTTCCTTTCTGGCATTAATAATTCTTATGAATTATGGCTTATTTCTTCTCCTTCCAAACGTATTTTTAGTGGATTCTCCGGGTTTTCTTTTCGCACGCTTACCTGATGGTTGGTTTAATTTAGTAGACACAGGTTCCAATGCCTATCTTAAATGGAGAGTAGATCCCTTCCTTAGCAAGTTTCTCCCCCCCCTTTCTACAAAACAGCTTTTCTTTGTGCTTTCAGCTATCCTTGAATCCGGCCTTTTCCTCTTTCTAACAATCCATCTTGGAGAAAATAGGATTTACTCACTATTTGCGTCTTCCATTTTCACCCCCATCTTCTTAGCTATATTTGGGCTAAATACAATAATCTTTGCTCCTTTAGTGTGGCTTCCTTGGCTTTTTATCTGCGCCCAAGCATACGGAGAAAAAGGATCGCTTTTACCCTTTCTGTGCCTTCTATTTGTTTCTATCCGATCTATCCAGACAGCCAATTTCCTCTCTATTTTTCCTTCTATTGCCGTTTTATTAGTTCTCTCCCAAAAGCATAATAGTACTTCTCCTTTTAGAGCTTATGTTACCGCTTCCCTCCTTATTCTCCTTCCGCTACTCTCTTTGCTCTCCATTCCAACACCTTATTTCCCCTCATATGCTGACACCGGGCACCTAGTGCCTGATGACACAGTGGCAGGACATATACGCCCACTCTGGGGGCCTGGCTATAATCTTCCAGTAATAGATAGAATATTTATAAGAAAAGTAGCGCTAATACCATCTTTAGTGTTAACACTATTTGGCGCTATTGGAATGCAGCTAAAATGCTACCGATTGCCGTATCTTTTTAAAGTTTCGTTTATACTGTCGGTTCTTACACTCCTTTTAACCTCCGCTGTGCCGGAATCGGTATCTCAGATATCCCCTTTAGCCGCTCTTTCAAGGCTTGTACCCGGCCTTTTTTTACTGTCTCCAGCATTGGTGTTTATGGCGTTGTCCCTTGTTCTTTATGCCTTATCTGCAAAACCAAATCTTTTTGTTGCGGGAGCAACGGTAATTTCAGTAGCTATTTGGGCTATTTTGGGAGAAAGGGTCTCTTTGCCTTTGACAGCTAGAGAAAACAGACACGCCCCTTTTATAAGCCTCTCAAGAGATGTAAAAAACCGATACTCCCTTGAAGACATTCTTGTTTCCCCCTCGTATAATCTTATCCACAGAGAGGGATATAATATACTCAAACTGAGGCATATACCCCCTTTAAAGCGAGTTCACATCTCAAAATTTAAGGCTTTAGTCACAGCCTCAAACAGACCAGACCTTCTTATAAACCTTTGGGACAGGAACCCTGCTACCCGTTGGAAGTCAGGAGGGGCAAAACAGACAGGAAACGAATGGATCCATATAAAGCTAAAAGAACCTCAGAAGATCGGAGGCGTAGCACTAAAAACCGGAAATTTCCACAGTGATTTTCCTCGAGGGCTTAGGATTTCTTATAAGGAAGATTGCTCCGGAGATAAATCTGAGTTTGCTCATTATAAGGAAGCTATAGAGTTTAAAGATTGGGAGGGAAGCATTAAATTTACAAAGAAGGGGTATCCATATTATACCCCTCCAGCCGTAGTTGCAGTCAAATTCTACGCACCAGTTACCACTTCCTGCATCCTTATAGAGCAAACGGGTCACACAAATAGGTACGACTGGTCAGTAACAGGCCTCTACCTATTTATCCCTAAATAGCAATTTTTCCGATCGGTCTTCTTGCGATATCCGATCTTTTTTGATCGAAAAATCATTAAATACAGAGTGCGCAGAGAGACGGCAAGCGGAACTTTTGAGTTCTATTGTCATTGTAAGAGCTAGCTTTAACCCTTTCCTCTGTGCCCTCTGTAAGCCCCGTGTTTTTTCAGAGCGTTGGGACATAATGACTGTGAGCGTCCGTTATCAGATCAGCACTCTGGGGTTTTCTTCCAGCCGTTTAGGCATCAGTGCTTTGTCTGCAGGCAAGATGCCTGCGCTCCATAGGCTCGTGCATAAGCCTCCGCGGTGGGGCTCATACCCGCTCTTTTTTCATATTTGAAATGCCATACATTGGCGGAGAGAGCGGGATTGGGATTTGCTCGCTCCGCTCCGCAAATCCCAAGATTCGGCTTTGTCTTCTGGCGGAGGCTGCGCCTCCGCATGGGTTCGAATCCCGCTCTTTTTTCAGATCCGAAGCTCCATACATTGGCGGAGAGAGCGGGATTCGAACCCGCGATACGGCTCTACGCCGTATACTCGCTTAGCAGGCGAGCGCCTTCAGCCTCTCGGCCATCTCTCCGCTTCAGGTGGCGGTAGGAGAGGGATTCGAACCCCCGGACCCCGTTAAGGGTCTCTGGTTTTCAAGACCAGCGCCTTCGACCACTCGGCCATCCTACCAAATATACATACAGTAGGGTATTTAAGATTTTAGAGTATTGCAAGTGCTGCCAAAGAGTCTACCTACAATATGCAAGTTAAAAATAACAAGAAGTTATTGAAGCCCGCCGTTAATGCTGTTCCAGGTAAATGTGGTTGATCCTAAGGGATGAGCGGTGGTAGCGGTAAAATACTCAGTGTGGGCAGTTGCAGACATCGTAGTCCCAGCACTCGTTTCTAAAGACGGAAGAGTGGATACACAGGTGGATTTATCGGCACACGATTTATACGCGAAATAAGAGGCATAATACGCCTCTTCAGCCACCGCAACTGCAAAGAGGTCGTTTTTGGATCTCGCATCAAAACTACGCTGCTTATAAGCTATGTATTGAGGTACAGCAGCTGCAACCAAGATTCCAATAATCGCTACCGTCACAAGAAGCTCAACTAATGTAAATCCTCGTTCACTATTAGCATTTAATACTATGTGCTCTCCTCTAGCCATAAAAAACAACTGCTTCCTCTGCCACGATCTGCATAAAAACCACCAAGCAAGGGTGGCTTTTATATAATACTATAAACGGCTAGTTATGTAAGGTAACTTAATATGCATTGGCGGGATGAAGTGTTTTACTTCATCCCGCCAATTGTTGCACACGGAAGACTCTACACAGTCACGGAATTACTCTTTGCCGCCTCAATTAAAAGGCAACTAGGCAAGTCTATACGACAGTAATTTACTGTAGTCCTCCGTTTCCGCTGTTCCAAGTATAAGTAGTGCCAGATCCACTCGAATGTGTTGCTGTAGCCGTAAAGTAATTAGTGGCTTTTGTGGCTGCTAAACTAACACCGGATGAGGCTGTTTGAAAGCCAGGCAAAGCGGTGGCACATGCACCTGCGTTTGCACACGACTTATACGACTCATTATCAACATAATAAGCCTCCTCAGCCGTTGCTAAGGCGACAAGGTCGCTTTTAGCTCTAGCGTCAAACGCCCTTTGCCGGTACTCAGTAAACTGAGGTATAGCAATAGCTGCCAGTATACCTATAATGGCGACCACGACTAGCAATTCAATAAGAGTAAAACCGTGCTCTTTATTCATATCCTCACCCTCACAATTTGCGGTTAAAACAGGCTCCCTTGCCTTAAGCTTTATCCCGAAACCGACAACCAAACGGAACCCTTTTACAACAACCTAATAGTCGGTTTCAGAATGACACTCAAGGGACCCTAATAAACCTAGGCTCCGTCTAGCTTCCTAAATAAGCAAATCGGATACCAAACCAAAAAGGTTTAGTATTTTTACTTAATTTTCGTAATTTTAGATGGTTATGCCAGTAAAAAAGTAGCGTCTTTTAAATAACTACCTAATATTACTAAAAATAACGGTATTTCCCTTCCACCCACTATGCATTTTTTTTCGCAATTTTTACCATGAAAGGACGTTAAAAGCACATCACTAAACAGCAATCATTCATCCAACTACAGAACCAAGCTTAAATATAGGCAGATACATGGCAATAATAATACCACCCACTATTACACCAAGAACAACTATGATAATAGGCTCTATTAACTGTTTTAATCCAGCAACTGCAGTATCAACTTCAGACTCATAAAAGTCAGCTATCTTAGAGAGCATACTATCCATAGCTCCTGTCTGCTCACCAACAGCTATCATCTGAACTACCATCGGCGGAAACACTGTAGAAGCAGATAGTGGATCTACAATGGATTTCCCCTCTGATATCCCAACCCTTGCGCGCATAACATCCCTTTCAACGACCTTGTTGCCAGCAGTCTTTGCACAGATATTAAGAGCCTCCAAAAGAGGCACACCAGAGCTTATCATGGTAGCTAAAGTCCGCGAAAACCTTGCAATAGAAACCTTCTGTACAATTGGGCCCAATAGCGGCAATTTCAAAAGAATAGGATGTATTACCTCTTTTCCCCTTTCAGTCCTTGCAAATCTCACAAGCAAGACCAACAAAACTGCCGCTGTTCCAAAGATAGGAATCCAGTTGTCAACCAACCCATTAGATATATTGATAACAATCTGAGTGGGAAGCGGCAACGCTTGGCCGAAATCCGAGAACATCTCGGCAAATGTAGGAATAACAAATATAAGCAAAATAGTAGTCACTATAATAGCGGTAGCAATCACAACAGAGGGATATATCATTGCCGTCTTTACTTCCCTGTTAAGCTTTATTGTTTTTTCCATATGAGTTGCAAGCCTGTTTAATATAACATCCAAGGCTCCACTTCCTTCTCCTGCTGCAACCATATTCACATATAACGCTCCAAAGGCCTCAGGAAACTGAGCCAAAGATTCATACAGGGTACTACCGGTTTCTACTGACTCCTTAACTCCTGTTAGCACATCTTTGAGAGCGGGATTTTCAGCCTGCTTTGCCAAGATATCCAGCGCCTGAACTATAGGAAGCCCGGCATTTATCATTGTAGAAAATTGCCGGGTAAATATAACTATATCCGCTGGCTTTACAGAGGAACCGAAGCCAGGCATCTTGAGTTCTCTATCTAAGCCTGTACCCTTTTCCCTGATCTTTGATGCGTTCGGCATAATACGGCGGGCCTTCAGGGCGTTAAATACAGATCTTGCATCCCTAGCTTCAATCTCTCCCTTCACCTTCCGCCCGGAAGCATCCCTACCTTCCCAAACAAAGACCGGCATTTCGATGCCCTCCTTTTTGCAAACTTGCATTAAGCATTAAGATGCACCCAACAAATAGCGCTGATACTTACTTATCGGTAACTCTGAACACCTCCTCAACAGATGTTACCCCCTGCTTTAATCTAGCCACAGCAGACTGCCTTAATGTCCATACCCCCAACTCTGCGGCGACTCTTTTTATTTCAGCTGCAGGAGCCTGCCTCAATACTAACTCTTTAATCTCCTCAAACATAGGCATGACTTCATAAACCGCTATACGACCACGGTATCCCGTATTGCCGCACTCCGGACACCCTTTGCCTTTATAAAAAATACACTCACTTGCCTCCTCCTCAATGCCGAGTTCTTTCAAAACATCGTTATTGAGTTCGACTGGCTCTCTGCATACGGGGCAATTTTTCCTAATAAGCCGCTGAGCAACAACTAAATTAATTGATGATGCCACCAAAAACGGCTCTATACCCATATTAAGAAGCCGACCTATCGTAGAGGGCGCGTCATTAGTGTGAAGGGTTGAAAGTACCAAATGTCCTGTAAGAGAAGCTTTTATCGCGATCTCAGCTGTGGTCAGATCCCTTATCT
>RFKT01000325.1 GCA_003694225.1 Candidatus Dadabacteria bacterium | reverse complement strand
CCTTATAGATCTTAACGCAAAAAAAGCCGCCGCTATAAAAGAGAAAACTTCAAAGAGTGTGGCCTTCAGTTTTCCTGAGAGATAAGCAAATAGCGGAACTGAAATAAGTACATAAGAAAAAAACACCCCTTCTGGAGCTTTAAAGTCCGGGCTAAGCCACTCTTCATTTAAATTCATAAAATAGCTATTTCCCATCAATCCGAATATACTCTCATACAATGAAACTCCATAAGGGTTCAGAAGTGTCGCCGCCACACATAGGGCTAGTGTAATGAAGGATGTGCCTACACTATCTTTTAATTCTTTCCAGTTTAATGTGTCAGAATTGCGGTTCTCAAAGTGCCTCCAAAAAACGCAAAAACAGTATAGAGCCACAAAACAGAGCCCGTAAGCGAACGATGGATGAAGATTTACCCATAGAGCAAAGAGAGCTACAACATACCAATCTACCTTAGGAAGGTCACCTCTGCGGTAAAGCTCAGCAAGCCTAAAAAAAAGTAGTGTAAAAAGCAAAAAAGAAATCATTACAGGTCGAAGGATAAAGTGGATCTCCCCCATCTTAAAAGCCATCACCGTTCCTATTACAGACGGCACTACAGATCCAGAGATCTTTTTTACGGAGCCAAAGAGCACCAAAAGATATGTAAACACATACAAAGCCCCGAAAACCCCATAAAGAGCCGGCCATGACCCTGCTTTGTAGATCCGGTAGAGGATAACATCGCTTGCCCACTGATTGGCTATCCATCTGCGGGGCTTTGGGCTATACAAAAAAGGGTCAATAGAAGGAACGGATTTATTCTCTACAATATATCTCCCGTTTTCAAGGTGCCACCCAACCCCTGGATCGTCCGCGAAATGGTTAAACTGACCCATTAAAAGGGAGACAACGAGAAACAATGCTGTAAAATTTGCAAACGAAAGAAGCTTCACACCGAAATACCCGGCTAAGAGACAAAATTCTTTATGCGCTCTGCCACCTGCTCCGGAGAGAATCCAAATTTCTCGGCCAAAACCTTACCTGGAGCTGAGGCTCCAAAAGAATCCCACCCTATATTAAGCCCTCTGTGTCCTGTAAACCTCTCCCAACCTGTTGTAACCCCAGCTTCTATAGATACCCTCTTTGAGCCCGCAGGTATTATACTTTCCCTGTACTCTTCACTCTGCTCAAAAAACAACTCCCAGCACGGCATTGAGACCACTCTGACTGCAATGCCATCCCGCTGCAGAAGTTTGGCTGCAGCTACTGCAAGAGAAACCTCAGAGCCTGTAGCCACTATAACAAGCGAGGTGCACTCTCTGCCAGTAACCACATATCCGCCCTTTAAGATATTATCACTGTCAAAGTCTCTCTCTCTCTCGATAGGAGGGACACCTTGCCTAGTAAAAAGCAAAGCTGAAGGTTTATCCTTTATCTTTAGCGCCGCCCAATAGCTCATGGCGCATTCAAGACCGTCTGCGGGACGGAAGACGTAAAGGTTCGGTATCAGCCTCAGACTCATAATATGCTCTACAGGCTGGTGAGTGGGTCCGTCCTCCCCAACCCAAAAGGAGTCGTGTGTAAAGATAAAGAGAGTCTGTATCCCAGAGAGTGCCGCAATCCTTATGGCAGGGCGCATATAATCTGAAAACACAAGGAATGTTGCTGTGTATGGGATCCAAGCGCCGCTATAGGAAAGCCCATTTGCGATAGCTCCCATTGCATGCTCTCTCACGCCAAATCGGAGATTTTTCCCTGAATAGTCATCCTTAGATATATCCGAACTGCCTTTAATAAGTGTCTTATTTGAAGGCTCAAGATCAGCCGAGCCTCCAATAAAGCCCGGCATATGGGAAGAGATTAGCTGCAAAAGCTCCCCTGAGATATTTCTTGTAGCAGATGCCTTTTTCTGTGCCACTCCGCATTCACAAAGCTCAGCCTTAAGTGCGTTCGGAAGAGCCTTCTCTATCTGAGTTATATATTCCCCATAAAGCCCGCTGTTTTCTCTCTGCCATTTTTTATATCTCTCAATCCACTGGTTGTACTCACATTTTCTCCTTGAAATCACATCGGCACAGAGCTGGTATACATCATCCGGCACATAAAAGGCCTTATCCGGTGGAAATCCTATCTTTTCCTTTAATCCCCTGACTTCGTCTTCTCCCAAGGGGCTTCCGTGACAGCTTTCTGAGCCTGCCTTAGTCGGGCTTCCCTTTCCTATAACGGTTTTTGCGATGATTAAAGTTGGCTTGCCTGTAAAGCCTTTCAGATTGCCAAAACAGCTTTTAATCTGAGATAAATCGTGTCCATCTATGTCGTAGACCTCCCATCCGCACGCCAAAAACCGCATCTTTACATCCTCTGAAAAGCAGACGTCTGTACTGCCTCCTATAGAGATATCATTGTCATCGTATACAACAACAAGGTTATCGAGCCCTAAGTGCCCTGCAAGAGATATTGCCTCGTGCGCCACACCTTCCATTAGATCTCCATCTCCCGCAAAGCAGTATACTTTATATCTAAATAGATCTGTCTTATACCGAGCCTCCAGTAGCTTCCCTGAAAGCGCAATACCAACACTATTTGCTACACCTTGCCCGAGTGGTCCTGTAGTGACCTCCACCCCTGTTGTATGGCGAAACTCTGGGTGTCCAGGGGTAAGGCTTTGAAACTGCCGAAAACCCTTAAGGTCTTCTAAGGTTAATCCAAAACGAAATAGGTGTAGAAGTGAATACAGAAGCATTGAGCCGTGCCCATTTGAGACTATAAACCGGTCCCGACCCGGCCATGAAGGATCCTCAGGATTAAACCTTAAAAAGCATCCCCACAGCACAGATGCGAGATCGGCCATACCTAAGGGCATTCCGGGATGGCCTGAATTAGCCTTTTCAACCCCATCAGCGCTTAGCGCCCTAATGGTGTTAGCCAACAATGAAAGGTTACTATCTGATATCTCATAATTATCCATGTAACCAAATTTATCAGTACACCCTTTAAATGCAAAAGAGTAATTTTTGGCACACTTTTAGCTATACCCTTTAGTAGCAATAAAGCTTAGCAATATTAAGAAGATATTGCTGATTGTGCTCTACTGCGTCTCCTTGCTTCTGTTGCCTAACTCCTCGTTAAGTGGATCATGCTCTCCCTGTGATCCACTTAACCTCTTTTTTAAAATTGCATAACCTAACAAGTAAGGGAGATCCAAAAATTTTCGATAGAGGTGCTGAATTACGACAAGGCAGTGTCTATTCCTTTTGTGTTTTAGTGTAGCGGCCAAAAATAAAATTGGCTTAAGTACCGGAATGGCTTGAGATTAGCGACAGCAGACTGGCCGTACCTTTGCCTGCAGGCAAGATACCTGCGCTCCATAGTAACCAAAATTTAATCAACCCCCCTTTTAGCTACAACCCAAAAAAAACCGCCTTTTTACCTTATTTTCAGAAGGATTTTTGCCCAAAAAAATCCATTGAATTTTAGCTGATTATGGCAACAGCTCTTCCAATTCCTTGAATTTGCTTAAATAATATGGTAAACGCTTAACTCGGTTAATCGTCCAGTTTTTGCGTTGACTCAGATGTAACCTCTCCGGTTTTAGCATTCATAACCGTTAGGGCTGGGGGTGCCTTTAGATCTTCACTGTATGTTTAAGTG
>RFKT01000324.1 GCA_003694225.1 Candidatus Dadabacteria bacterium | reverse complement strand
CCTTATATGAGAACAATGCAACAATTTCACGGTTTGATCTCGCACAAGGAAAATCAAAACTTTCTCTAAGTGCTGACGTAGACTATAGAGATAATAATTCCCTTAAGGGGAAAGGAACATTAGAACTCTGGAGCGATACTCTAGGTCTTTCCAAATGGCTTAACTTAGCTATTACCGCGCCTACAACAGTAACAGGGCATTTAGACTCCCCTATATTATCTGGCGCAATTTCGGTTAAGAAAAGAGGAGATAACTACATAAAAATTCCACCTGATATAGGCAGGCTAAAAATAACCGGCCTCACAGGAAAATATAGGCTACAGATAAAGGAGACAGGCATTGAATTGACGACACTCTTCTCCGCCACCGGAAAGGATTCTGTTATCTCATCTGCAAGAAATATTTATATATCCCAAGACAAGATATCAGGCTCGATTCTATATAAAATGAGAGCCCTTAATTTTGGAGATTCTGTGTTGAACGGCCTTAGTGGCATTCTTCATTTCGGAGGCTCAACCAGTGTGCCGGAGATTAATGCATCTGGAAAGATAAAATCGATAAATCTAGCCTCAATGTCCCTTCCTTCCGTTGAATACTCAGTCAACAATAGTAAGGGGCTGATTAACTTTGACGTGAAGCACTTATCTGAAAATACAGGAGCTTTAAGGATAAATGGAGAATTAAGAGATGATCCAAAAACAGGTCAATATATATTAAACAGGTCAGCCCTTTCTCTGCAGAATTTTTCTATTGGCGTTCTTGAACAACATGGAGGCAAGGGATGGGTTACAGTTTCAGGCAGTGGGAGCCTTTTTGGTCCATTTGACTTAACAAAACTACGAGGATCTTTGGAACTAAATGTCTTGCTTGAAACATTGGACTTAAAAACATCTCTAAACGGTGCGGCTTCCATAAAAAACGGGGTTTTTCAAGCGAAACTCAACAACGAAACCTCTTCGCTCAATGCATCCATAAAGATCAACTTAAAGAATAAAGATGTGGGCACAATTTTGAGCTTTAAAAACTTCTCTACAAAAAGCTATTCTGAAAAGGTCTGCATCACCGCCGATGGCTCCCTGAGCTACAGATACAACCTGCTAAATCCAGAGACCGGAAAAGGAAAACTCTCCTTGCGCTCCCTTTCGCTTGGGTGCGAACCATATACAATATCCCTTAAAAAGCCTCTTATGGCCGATTTAGTTAAGGGAAGAATTGCCCTCAAAAATATAGTTCTTGGAAGCAATGAAACAAGTTTCTCCCTAAACGGAACTATATCCAGAAAATCAGGCTTTAATATCTCAGCTGATGGAACTCTTTACCTAAACTCCCTCCTTGGATTTACTCCATTTTTAGATGATATGCATGGCATAGGCACTGTAAAATTATCTATCACTGGTCCTCTCCATAAGCCGCTGCTCAACGGCTCAGCTACCATTACAGATGGAGAATTTTCGCTAGAGTCAGCAGATATCTCGGCGAGAGATATTAACGGAACCATTTCACTCGACGGTAGCATGCTCTCAGCGGACAAAATTATCGGAGAGATAAATTCAGGAAATTTTACTCTCTCAGGCTCCGCAAGTCTTTCAAATGTGGGACGTTCCCTTATGGAGATCTCAGTAAAAGATGCTGAATTTTCTCCTCTGGAAAACTCCTCTTTTACAGTATCGGCTGACCTTAAGATGGAAAAGAAACCGGCAAAAAAACCCTTGCTTACGGGAACAGTTTATGTGGATTCAGGCGAAATTGAAAAGAACATGAACCTCCGCTCAATTCTAGGGGCAATTTCAAGGTACCTCTTTAATGAAAGGAAAGAGGCTTCGCTGCTTTCTCCTGACAATATTCCACTTCTGGATCTGGATATCTCCCTGCAGTCGAGGGGAAATCTCTACTTTTTTACAAATTGGGCTGAAATCGAGTTAAGCGCAAATCTAAAACTTGGCGGTTCCACAAAAGAGCCCCTAATTAAAGGCGAAATGAAGACTGTAAGGGGGGCTTTTGGGCTCAAAGAGCGAAAGTTCGACATAACATCGGGGAAAATTACATTTCTGCCGGGCCGGAAAGAGCCGGTGATAGATCTACTGGCAGAAACGCAGGTGCCATCTTATGAAGGTGAAAACATTCTTATCATACTTGAAGCTAAAGGACCGCTTACATCGCCGGAAGTTAAGTTTTCCTCTGACTATGCACTAAGTGAAAAGGAAATAATTAAACTAATAACGACTTCGGGATTTGAGATTACAAGCTCCCTTCTGGAGGATTTAGCCATACCAGTGATAGAAGAAAAGGAATATTTAAGAGGTGCGGCGCCGCTTAGGAAGCTAGGAAGCCTTTTCAAAAAGATCACATCGATTGACAGCCTAAGGATTCAACCCGAATTTAATGAAAGCACAGGAACTATTGAGCCCCATATTGTTGCTGAAAAGAACTTGGCTGAAAGGATGCGGCTTGTTGGAAGCAACTCTCTTAGCTCAACATCTTCTGATTATTCTCTTGCCCTTAAATACCTTCTATTCCCGTTTTTTACAATTTCGGGCAGTGTAGAAAGCTTTCCTCAAGAACAGGAATCCACCTACTCATTCGATGCAGTTTATACGATACTCTCAAAGGCAAAGCCTTTTGTTCATATCACCATTAGAGGGACATCTGCCAAGAGAGCTAAAGCCTTACAAGAAGCATTAAAGTTAGGGGCAGATTCCAGGGTTTCCCCACAAGACATCCCGATGTTAGCAAAGAAAGGGGAGGAATTTTATAAGGATCTAGGCTTTTTAGATGCGGAAGTTATCATATCCTGCCCTCAAGCCAAAAAGTATTGCAAGCGACTTATCATTACTGTGGATGAACATGGTAGATACAAGATAGGAAAGATCATATTTGAGGGCGATTCCATCTCTGGAATAATTAAAAATCCTAACAGCCTTCTTCCGCGGATAGGAGCCTATGCAACCAAAGAAGCTTTGGTATGGACAAAATGGAATCTACTAAAAGCGCTAAGGAATGAGGGGTATATAAGCGCTAGAGTTAACACTGAATATGTGACTTCTTACGGCAGTAGGGATGCAACGCTATTTATTTCTGTATCCGCTGGCTCTCCTGTATCATTTATTTTTATCGGGAACAAACTATTTTCACCAGAAAATTTCCTTAACACTATAAATATTTTTACTAGAAAGCAGCCCTTTGGGAGCAACACAATAAATATATTGGTGGAAAATATAGAGCGGGAATACAGGAAAGCCGGGTATTTAAATGCCCTTGTCTCCTACAGCCAATCACAAGATGCAGCGACAGGAAGGATTACTTACACCGTTTATATAAATGAAGGGAGAAAGATAAAAGTAAGAAATGTTCGACTGGCGGGGAATAGATTAATTTCCACCAAGAGACTCCTTAAATTGATAAGGAGAAAGGGAAAAGCCCTTTATAGGGAGTTTAGATATCCTAAATAT
>RFKT01000323.1 GCA_003694225.1 Candidatus Dadabacteria bacterium | reverse complement strand
GGTGATGGATTAGGAGATGTTGAGTGAAATTATCCTTTTATTGGGGTTATCTCTTTCACTCTATTCTCTAAAAGCGGCTATAACCGCAATGAGCAAAGGAGGGCAAGTATATGAATAGATCTCTTTCTTCTAACTGCAATATTCCATTGGAAGAGAGGCTAAGCCACCTTGCATTTCTCTTGGAAAAAAGACTTCAGGAAGATGAAGATTGTTCTTTTAGCTATGAAGACATAGCCTTTCAGCTTTCAGACATAAGGGTTATGATCGAAAGGCTTAACAAAAAGCGGGGTACTGTCGAAAACGGGTTTTATCTGCTCCAGTTACTGATATCTCTTATCACTCTTGGAATAGTAACATACTGTGCCAGGCTCTTTGTATTTTCGCTCTAAAACAAAATTAAAGCTTATATGGGGGAAACCTCTTTTACCTTCAAGCTGTAGCCTATGATCCTCAGGCTCCTATTAACTACGCTATGTCAAACGGGGTCACTGTAATTAATAGGGAACTAAGGCTTGAGGGCTTCTGGGCCCACCTCCAGCTGCTTGGGAATCTCGTAGCTCTACCTGCGGGCAAGATGCCTGCGCTCCATAGGGTTCTATGCCGTTGTGGTTTGCATTATTCGGGCAAGTAGCTTCGCTCCATAAAAAACATACTGTCTTAATTTCTTTAATTTCTCTATACAATTGAAGTTTACAAAATCAGCGCGGTCTAAGACGGTTCTGCTTTCTATTGATGATAAGCTTAAACAGAAAAGTAATATGCCTCCGGGTGGTGCACTATAATAGCTGAAGTAGACTGCTCGGGCTCAAGTTGAAATTCAGAGCTGACAGTAACCCCTATCTTTTCCGCATCAAGCAACCTTGCAACATCAACCTGTTTCTCTAAAGAGGGGCACGCAGGATATCCAAAGCTATACCTTGCTCCTTGATATACCTGGCGGAAAAGCATATCTACTGTTTTTCCATCTTTACCAGCAATTCCAAGCTCGCCGCGCACAACCTTATGCCAATATTCAGCCAAAGCCTCCGCAGTCTCCACAGAGAGTCCGTAAAGATAAAGGTAATCTGTATATCTATTCTCTTCAAAGAAGGCTTTGCAAACCTTACTTGCAATATCCCCTACCGTAACAATATGGAAAGCAACAACATCCCTTTTGCCAGATTCAACAGGGAGAAAAAAATCTGACAGGCATCGCCTTTTATCTATTCTCTGCCTGGGAAAGGTAAATCTTAATATCTCCTTTTTTTGGTCTTTTGGATCGAATATTACAAGGTCATTTCTCTCTTTTCCGCACGGGAAATAACCGTAGGCAACTTTGGGGGCGAGCCAGCCTTTGTCAATTACCTTTTTGCACCACTGGTGAAAAATAGGCTCAACTCTGTTCTTTATAAACTCTCTGTACTCAGCGGTTTTTCTCTTACCCCTTCTAAACATCCATTGGTTTACAAAAAGAGCTTTCTTATTCACATAGGTAAATATCTCATTAAGATCAAGGCTCTCAGGCCCTATGTGCCTAACGCCCCAAAAAGGAGGCTCAGGGGGCGAATCAACCGGCACGATATCACTTTGTACATACTCATCTGAAGGTGGAAGCTTCCTTACTGTAAGCCGCTTACGGGCAGGCTCCGCTTTAGCAATGGATGGCTCTTCCTTCTTCTCTCCCAAAGATTCCATAATTTGCAGCCCGCTAAATGCGTCGCTTCCGTAATACACAGCGCCTGTTTTATACGCTTCCCTAAGGTCTGTCTCAACGTACCTTCGGTTCAAGGCTGCACCCCCGCATATAACAGGAACAGAGATGCCCTTCTGGGAGAATATTTCAAGATTTTCCTTCATTACATGAGCAGACTTTACCAATAGCCCTGACAGACCAACTGCATCAGGATTATGCTCATTTATAGCCTTAATAATAGAATCCGCAGGCTGTTTGATGCCAAGATTTATAACCTTATAGCCGTTATTGGAAAGTATAATATCTACCAGATTCTTTCCTATATCATGAACATCCCCTTTAACAGTTGCGATGACCATCGTTCCTTTTACCTTTTCCTCGCTCTTATCCATAAACTGCTCTAAATAAGAGACTGACGCCTTCATGGTTTCTGCCGATTGAAGTACGAACGGGAGCTGCATCTGGCCGCTTCCAAAGAGATCTCCCACTGTCTTCATCCCATCAAGGAGAATCTCATTAATGATTTCTAGTGCAGATCTTTCCCGAAGAGCCTTATCAAGCAAGTCCTCTATACCCTTCTTCCTTCCGTCGATAATCCTTTTCTTAAGTTTCTCCTCAACTGTTCCGCTTTCTTCTTCATCCTTCTGAACCGATCTTGATGCGCCCTGAAGTTTTTCCATAAAAACAAAGAGCGGATCGTAGTCTGGGGCTCTTCTATCATAAATTAGGTCCAAAGCTATTTTAGCAATTTCACCGTCAATCTTATGCACTGGAAGTATCTTCCTTGGATGGACGATGCACGCATCAAGCCCGTTTTTAATAGCCTCAGCCAAAAATACAGAGTTGAGTATCTGCCTTGGATAAGGCTTAAGTCCAAAAGAAACATTAGAAATCCCCAAAATTGTGCGCGATCGCGGGATTTCCTCCTTGATCATCTTCACTGCTTTTAATGTTTCTAAAGCGGCCTTTCTGCTATCTTCATCACCTGAGGCTATAGTGAAGGTTAGGGGATCGTAAATTATCGCTTCTGGCGGAATCCCGTGCTTTTCCGTGGCTCTTTCAAAGATCCGCCTTGCCACTTCCAACTTTTTTTCGGAGGTCTTGGCCATTCCATC
>RFKT01000322.1 GCA_003694225.1 Candidatus Dadabacteria bacterium | reverse complement strand
TTTGGCGGCACAGGTGCGTGTCTTCTGATTAGGAGAGAGTGCTTGGTTGATCTTGAGTTTGTAAAGATCCCTATCTCTCTTTTCCCCCCTTAACTCAAGATCAACCAAGCACTCTCTCCTAATCAGAAGACACGCACCTGTGCCGCCAAAGACCTCCTCGCTCTCTTCATACTGCCCCAGATCTCTTTCCCCAGATCCCCTATCAAAATGCCTTAGGGTGTGAGTCAACACCATCCCCGCCGCATCAAAGACATGGGGGATAACCGGCTCCAAGCTCTCCTCAGCCCTTAAAAGCTTGGGCGTATACAGGCCAAACTCCTTATTTTTATCTGCCGCCCCGACAAATTTTGCCAAAAAGTCCCTTTTAAGAACAACATCGGGGTTAAGAACAAGGATAAATTCATACCCAGACCTGCAAAAATTATAAAATCCCTGATTATGCGCCGCCGCAAAGCCGATGTTGGCTTCATTTACCGTGAGATCTACTTCAGGAAACAGATCAGAGACAAGTTCTGCGGTCCCATCGTAAGAGTTATTGTCTGTGACATAAAGCAATAGGTTTTCATTTAAGAGGTACCCTTCTTGGTTTAGCACTGAGTGGATACACTTTTCTATGTAAGGCTTATGGTTATAGGTAACTATATGGACAAAAAGTGATTTACCCAATACTGATTCATCCTACAAAAGCTATTTTCCAAAGCCTATCACCTCCCCGGGCAGTACCGAGCAACCTCAGGGTCGATATGACCGCCTCCGTAAGATTTAGAAAACGCCTCTGCAAAATCCGCCGCAAGCTTTTCAGCACGTTTTGCATACTCTTGTTGGCTCTTCCATGTATTTCTCGGATCTAAAAGGGCTGTATCGACGCCAGGGCACTCTGCAGGCACAGAGAGATGAAAATAAGGATCCGGCTCTAAGTATTCCGCCTTATCGAGCGCGCCGGAGAGAACACCGTTTACAACATTCCGTGTCACCAATATGTCAAACCTCTTTCCAACACCGTAGGGGCCGCCTGTCCACCCTGTATTTACAAGGTATACAGATGTGCCGTGGTGTTCTAATTTCTCGCCAAAGAGTCTAATATAGTCGCTTGGAACCCTCGGCATAAACGGTCCGCCAAAAAACCTTGAAAATGTACTCACAGGATCTGTGATGCCTGTTTCAGTGCCTGCAAGTTTGCTTGTGTATCCCATGAGAAACCAAAACATAGCCTGCTCTTTAGAAAGCTTAGCCACGGGGGGAAGAACTCCGTTTGCATCCGCAGTGAGAAAAATAATATGGCTTGGATGGCCGCCGCGGGCGCTCTCCTTGATATTGTGGAGGGAAGTCAGGGGATAAGAGACACGAGAATTTTCGGTAAGCCTTGAATCATTCAAATCATAACTTCCATCAGGGTATACCATCACATTTTCTATCAAGGCACCGTGCTCATGCGGATCCGCTTCCCTAAAAGACGCATGAAATATCTCTGGCTCTTTTTCCGGGTTAAGGTTGATAAGCTTGGCGTAACAGCCGTTTTCAAAGTTGGCTATACCGTCGTCTGACCACCCGAACTCATCGTCGCCGAGCAGAGCCCTCTCAGGATCCGCGGATATGGTCGTCTTCCCTGTTCCTGAAAGCCCCAAAAAGAGGGCTGTCTTGCCGTCTTTCCCTTCGTTGGCGGAACAGTGAAGGGGGAGCACTCCCCTTTCAGGCAAGAGATAGTTCATAACCGTAAAGACAGTCTTTTTTACAGAACCTTGGTAGTGAGAGCCCATTATAAGCCCTAGCTTTCTCTCCATATCCATCGCAACTAAAAGCCCGGATGTTCTGCCGTTTACATCCCTAAGGCGCCCTTTATACCTTTCGCCATCTACATAATCGTAGGGAAGCGCAAAGAGCACAAAGGCATCCCCTGCAAACATACTCTCTTCGATATCCTCAGGCACCGGCCTGAACATATTGTATGAAAATATACCCGGTAAAGCCCTATCTACAACGAACCTTATAGGCAGAGCAAACTTAGGATCCGCTCCCACCACCCTTTCAGTCACGATAATTCTCTCTTTCTCTCTTAGAATATTTAGCGCATCCTCCCACAGCTCATCAAATAGAGACGGCTCCAAGGGATTACTGTATGAAGAGGTCCAGTCGACAGACTCTGCAGAGCTTCCATGCTTTACAATATATGTATCCTTGGGGCTTCTCCCGGTAGACTCCGGTCGTGTCCATGTAGCCAAAGCGCCGCACTTAAGGGTAATCGCTTCCCTATTTGAAATGGCAATATCGACCAACTCTGATCTGGAGGGGTTTTGCAAAACATTTCTGTGCGAACTTAATACCCCCTCAAGCCCCTCTAAGCATCTGTCAACCACAGTGCTCTTAAAGATGGATTTGCTACCACCACCGATTTGATTACCCATATCCAACACCTCTTTAAAAATAAAGATTCCCCTTAAAACCTCTTACAACAATAAAAAGCCTTTTTACCGTATACTAAAGGCGACCTAAAATGCAAGAAGAGCGATCTAAAAAGGTTTTTTGCATCTGAACATTATGGGTTCGTATATAAAGGTCATGTGCTCCTCTCCACAGTTCTGCAACCAGAACTCCGGATAAAGCGCTTAGAGGATCCCTCTCTTTGATATCTCTCTCCCCTTCCAACTTTAAAAATGATTTCCGGGAACATGCAAACATAAAAGGATATCCAAGCGCCTTAAATTCATCAAAACGCCTCATTATCTCCCAAGAGACCTCAGGATTTCCGCTTATAAACGCTCCTATGCCGGCATCTAAGATTATATTCTCAGGGGCTATACCCGCTCCAACAGCCCTTTCAGCCATAAGATGCACCTCTTTCATAACCTCGCTAAACACTGCATCCGGGTCACTATCTTCTTGGCTAAGATGAGAGAAGTCGTGCGGCGTCCTGCACCTAGAATACATAAGGATTATCTTAGCTTGAAAATCCTTAACAACATCAAGCAACTTTTGGGTTTTCCCTCCAGTAATATCATTTATGATCTTAGCTCCTTTAGCCAACGCCATCTCCGCCACCTCAGCCCTGTAAGTATCAACTGAAACGGTAGTAAAGGACGAGACAGCTTCCACTATATCCTCTATCCTCTTCCACTCATCTTCAGGGCTTATCTCCTCTGAGCCGGGGCGGGTAGAGACTCCTCCTATATCTATGATATCGGCCCCGAATTTCACCATCTCCCGCGCATGCGACACGGCCGCATCAAACGAAAAGTACCTGCCTCCATCTGAGAAACTGTCAGGAGTAACATTGAGAATGCCTACTATTTTAACCATTTCCTATAAGCTTGCGCACTAGATTTTCAAGCGACTGGTAAGAAAGGCTTCGAAACCTCCTACCGTTTATCCAAAGAGCCGGCGTGCCATCCACTCCAAGCCTGTCTCCTTCCTTAATATCTAATCTTATCTTATTGCGCACATCAGAAGACGCCATGCACTGAGAGAGCGCCTCTCGGTCAAGCCCCAACGTTGAAATTCCCCTCTCCATCTCTCTTTTTAGGGGAGTTCCTGAGAGCATAGGATCGATGGAAAAGAGATAATGAACCATATCCCAAAACTTTCCCTGAGCGCCAGCGCACCTTGCAAGGTATGCGCCGTAACAGCCGTATTCATGGAATCTCTTCTTAATTGCCGGGTTGCATGCGTTGTCGAGCGGATAATTTTTAAATACGTACAGTATATCCTTGCCGTGATCCCTTAGAACTTTCTCTAAAACATGGCTAAACCTTTTGCATGCAGGGCACTCAAAATCCGCAAATTCCACTATTGTTACAGGCGCTCCCTTTTTGCCTAAAAAATAATCCCTATTCTTTCCTTCACCTAGATCTATGTTGAGATCCTGCTGAGGAGCGCTCTCCCAGCTTGTATCTTCGCCTTCAAGTCCTTCAATATACTGCATAGAGAAGTGTCTCGGCAGGACAAGGGCAAAGGCGGCAGAAATCAGCACATACAGAGCCAAAAGCCTTACTTGGCTTCCGCGTTTAGCGCCTAAAAACCCTATTGATTCAAAGGCAAGCATTACAGCGCTTCTTATGCCCTCAAAAAACCTCCCTATAAGCCCTCCCTTTCCAAAGAAAAACGCCAAAAGAAATGTAGCCACATTCACAGAGTAAACCCCTACACAGAGAGGGCATAAAACTCCTATTCCGTATTTGGAGATTACAAAAAGCGCAACAGAACTCAAGAAAGCTAGTAGAGATAGGACTAGTAGAATCCCGTCAGATTCAAGATCTCTAAATCTCTCTGTAT
>RFKT01000321.1 GCA_003694225.1 Candidatus Dadabacteria bacterium | reverse complement strand
CTCTTTATCTCCCTGATGTGGCGTCATATCTAAGTTCTAACGTTTCGTACTATGATTTTGGCTTTTCTGCCGCCGCCTTTTTGGTATTGATAGGCTTTGCCTTTAAGGCCGCTGTTGTTCCCTTTCATTTTTGGTCCCCCGATGTTTATGAAGGGGCTCCTACCTCTGTTACTGCGTATATGGCATCTGTTGTGAAGGTGGCAGTTGCTGGGGCTTCCCTAAGGTTTATCTATGTTCTTTTGAATGCTCACTTTTTCTCCTCTCAACTAAATGTTGTGCTATGGTGCGGGGCTGTCTTAAGTATGGTTTTGGGCAATTTTCTGGGCTTGCGTCAGAATTCCATAAAAAGGATGCTTGCCTATTCAAGCGTTGCGCATGTGGGGTATATGATTTTGGGGTTGCTTGCCCTTAAGACAGGAGGGGCGTCTGCTCTTTTATATTATGTAATTGTATACGGTGTTATGACCCTTGGCGCCTTTGGAGTCGTTCACTGCGTTGAGTATCTGCGAGGCAGGGGGGATACCCTTTCAGCCTTTGAAGGATTAGGAAAAACTCAGCCATTTTTAGCGGGTATTATGGCGCTTTTTATGTTTGCTTTGGCAGGGCTTCCGCCGGGGCTTTCAGGGCTTTTGGGGAAGTTTTACCTCTTTAATGCCGCCATTCAAGGAAGCTATGTCTGGGTGGTGGTTATAGCTGTGCTCAGCACTGTTGTATCGTGCTTTTACTATCTTCGGGTTGTGGTGTTTATGTATTTTAAGAATTGGGCTGAAGGTGAAGGAGAAAATAAACCTGAGGCTGGAGAAGCGCCTTTTTTTGCCTTATGCCTTCTCTTTTTGTGCGGCTTATTTACGGTATTAGCCGGCGTTTTCCCATCCATATTGCATAATGCCGCACTGTTTTAGCTTTCCATTTTGTATTCCAGGGGGTTCTGGTTATAATCGCTTAAGCTAAAGAGTTGGATATTGTGATTGCAGGATGAGACAATCTAATTAGGATGGAGCTTACAAGGATAGATTGTGATATAAGTTATAGGGAGCTATCCGATTCGAGCACCTTTTCTGTGTTTAATCCGGGAGCAAGACCTGGGACTCTGGTTGCTGGATTTAGCAGCGCACCTCGGGAAGCAGTAAGCTCAAAGGTTGCATCAAGGCTTGCTATTCAGAGATATGTGGAGGCGATAACAGATTTTTTTTGGGAGGCTGCTCCTGCCTCTCTGCAAGAGGATGAGAGGGATCAGAATCTTGAGGCTTTGGAGCGTGCATTTAGGGAGGCCAACAAATCAGTATATGAGTTTGGCCACCAGTTAGTAGCGGGGGGGAGAATGGTTGCTTCTCTCTTTGGGATCGTTATCTCAAACAAAGTTGTAGCTGCTGGTAAATCAGACAGCGGTGCTGCATATATGTTCAGAGACGGCAAATTAGCCCCTTTTTTCGTAGAAGAAGCGCAAAGCTCGCTTACCGGGTCTTTGAATTTTGTAGGGGCTAGCTCTATGTTGAATGTAGAGCTTTCCTCAATTAAGCTTCAGGAAAGTGATATAATAGTTGCTCTTTCGGAAACTCCTGACGCAGAGACAGAGAGCAGGCTTGTAGATATCTGTCTTGATGGAGTGCTTCAAAGCGAAGACGCTGCGGAGAAGATATCGCGTAGACTCTACTCTCAATCTTATTTTCCTGTTGTAATGGTAGTTACCGTAGGGCCGGGGGTTATTTATCTTAAGGAGGCTTTATAGTGGATGGGTCATCAAAAGCTCAGGTTGGCGTAATCGGATTGGCTGTGATGGGAGCAAACTTGGCGAGAAATATTGAAAGAAACGGCTATATCTGCGCTGTATATAACCGCACTGCCGAGGTTACAAGGAGGTTTTCGGAAGAATATAATGGAAATTTTCTCCCATCATATTCGCTGGAGGATTTTGTTTCTTCGCTTGTGCGACCGCGAAAAATTCTTTTAATGGTTAAGGCTGGAGTGGCTGTTGACGCTGTGATTGATGCGCTGCTTCCGTATCTCGAAGAAGGCGATCTTATAGCAGATCTTGGAAATTCCCACTTTAAAGACACTAAAAGAAGGGGGGAATATCTGTCTGGTAAGGGGATAAGGTTTCTTGGTGTGGGCATCTCTGGAGGCGAGGAGGGCGCTCTGTGGGGGCCAAGCATAATGGCTGGCGGTGATAGAAGCGGATGGGAAGAGGTAAGGGATATATTTGACAAGATAAGCGCCAAGGCGCCGGATCCGTGCCACGCCTATATAGGCCCCGAAGGAAGCGGGCACTTTGTAAAGATGGTGCATAACGGGATTGAGTACGGAGATATGCAGCTTATAGCTGAGAGCTACCACCTGCTAAAGGAAGGGTTTGATTTTAGCAATGAATTGCTGGGAAATACCTTTGCAAAGTGGAATGAGGGGGTTCTTTCTTCGTATTTAATAGAGATTACCTCGCGGATTTTTAAGGTAAAAGACAGAGAAGGAGATGGTTATCTGTTGGATAAGATACTTGACAAGGCGCATCAGAAGGGCACAGGAAAGTGGACTGTTGAGACGGCGCTTGAGCTGGGTGTAGCTGTGCCTGTAATAGCCTCTGCTGTTACTGCTAGGGGCTTGAGCATGATAAAAGATGAAAGGGTAAAGGCTGCTCAGAAACTTAAAGAGAGTGGATCTGTTGAGTATGGCGGATTAGATAGGGATTCTGCCGGAGACTGTGTGGAGTCAGCGCTGTACTGTTCTAAGATTATGAGCTATGCTCAAGGACTTTCTCTTATAAAGAAGGCCTCTGATAAGTGGAAGTGGGGTGTTGATATAGGGGAAGTTGCTTCAATTTGGAGGGGTGGGTGTATCATTCGCGCAAGCTTTTTAGATGATATAACTTTGGCTTATAAGGAAGACAGCTCATTGGATAATCTTGTTCTTGCTCCCTTTGTAAAAGAGGCGTTGCTTTCTAGGCTTAACGAGTGGCGCAAGGCTATAGCGTTTGGCGTCTCTTGTGGCATACCGCTTTTAGGCATGTCTTCTGCTTTAGCCTATTATGATAGCTACAGGCGCGCCAACCTACCCCAAAACCTAACTCAGGCACAGAGGGATTTTTTTGGCGCTCATACCTATGAGAGGGTTGACAAGGAAGGGGTATTTCACACGGAGTGGGAAGAAGAAAACCAGAGCTAAGCGGCGCTAATGTACAAATTTATGTTGCATTTATCCTGAAATAGCATAGGTATTTTGCATGGTGGAAAGCAGAAATAGACCGCCGAAAGAGGCTATTTTTAAACGGCTTGACACAGGAATCTCATCTAATTTATTGTGCTTTAGTTATGAGTGCACGCCTGATAAGCGTGAGGACGCAGCGCAACCGAGCATTGCCGGGTGTTGGTGCGAGAGAGAGTGGGAGGTTTTTTTGGCGATGCGAGGTGAGAGCGCTGCGTGGAGAAGCTGCCGCGAGCTGGCGCAGCGGCAGACCGCTTTTACTGAGCTTACGCGATAGGTGTTATAATTTAGGTTTTGAGATATCTGTATGGGCCTGTAGTGAAGGCTGGGAGCGCACGCCTGATAAGCGTGAGGACGCAGCGCAACCGAGCATTGCCGGGTGTTGGTGCGAGAGAGAGTGGGAGGTTTTTTGGCGATG
>RFKT01000320.1 GCA_003694225.1 Candidatus Dadabacteria bacterium | reverse complement strand
TTGGGGTCAGAGCTTGAAAGCCTGCCGGTTCCAGTCACAGTCTGGTTAAAGCTTGTGTGAAGCCTTCCGGTTTCACACAAGCTTTAACCAGACTGTGACTGGAACCGGCAGGCTTTCAAGCTCTGACCCCAACCTTCAAAATATTCCGATAAGAACTGAGGATGGAAGAAGAATTAGGTCGGCCTTTATCGCCCCACCTGGTAGGTGCTTTATCGTTGCTGATTATTCCCAAGTTGAGCTTAGGATTCTTGCCCATATGAGCGGTGACGAAAATTTAATAGAAGCCTTTAAAAAGGGAGAGGATATCCACGCCAAGACTGCTAGGGAGATATTGGGGATTCCGGAGGGAGAGCCGCTTAAGCCTGAAGAGAGGAGAATGGGCAAAACAATAAATTTCGGCATTATTTATGGGATGAGCGGATTTAGGTTAAGCAGGGAGCTGGGAATCCCGGTTTCTGTCGCCAATGAATATATAGATAGTTATTTCAGAAGGTATCCTAAGGTAAGGGAATATTTTGACAAGGTTGCAGAATCTGCCCGGCGGGATGGTTATGTCACGACCCTTTTTGGGCGCAGAAGAAACATAAGTGACATTGATACGACAGGGCGGGATCGGGATTTTGTGATGAGAGCGGCTATAAATGCTCCGATTCAGGGGACTGCCGCTGATATCATAAAGCTTGCTATGGTAAAGATTGATCGAGATATAAGATCTCTTCCCGCTGATATGGTGCTTCAGGTACACGATGAGCTTGTGCTTGAGTGTGATTTGGAGGCAAGGGAAGAAGTTGCAAAGATTGTAGAGGAAGATATGGTTTCCGTAGTTGATCTTGCGCTTCCTCTTGTGGTGGATGTACACTGGGGCAAGAATTGGAATGAAGCTCATGGGTAGTGAATGTTATGAGCGCCTTAGCTAAAGAGAAAAGAAAAACCAGAGCCGTTGCTGGAAGCTATAGCGACCTGTCTGAAGGTGAGGCTGAGGCGGCCTTGGTGGATCGGGCAAAGGGTGGAGACAGGAAGGCGTTTAGGATCTTAGTTGAGCGGTACCAAAGGAGGCTTTTGGGTTTTATCTTCACTATGGCTGGCTCATGGGAGGATGCTGAGGATATAGCGCAGGAAAGTTTTGTAAGAGCCTATTTTTCTTTGAAGAATTTTCGAAAAGATTCGTCTTTCTATACATGGCTTTGCAGAATAGCCTATAATATGACTATCGATTTAAAGCGTAAGAGCTTAAAAAAACAGAAGTTTTTCTCAATTGATGAAAATGATGACAGGGGATTGAAAGAGGTTGCCGCAAGTGACAATCCGGCGGCAGATCTCTACCGCAAAGAGGCTGGTATGGCGATAGAGAGGGCTATGGATAGGTTGTCAGAAGAGCATAGGAGCGTAATCTTTTTAAGAGAGATTGAAGGTATGAGTTATAAGGAGATAGCAAAGGTAACGGGAACAAGCTCAGGGACTGTTATGAGCAGGATCCATTATGCCAAGAAGGCTTTGCAAAGTATGTTAAAGAAATACAGAAGTCCTTAATATTTGGGAGCGTTTTATGGCTGGCAATCTGCTTAGAAAGTACAAAGAGCGCCTAGTTATTAGATACTGTGATGGAGAAAGCGGGCCTTTAGGGGCATTTTTGGCAAAGAGGCTTATAAGCAGGGATAGAGATATAAGGGAGTTTTCCCAGTCACTTAAGCGCATTTCAGAGGAAGTTAAAGTTTGGGGCGACTCTAAGTTTAGGATGCTTTCTACAGATCTTGTTAGCCGGATTGAAAGGAGAATTGATGAAGAGGAAAAGGCCGCTCTTTTTCTTGGAGAAAGGAAAGCGCTTCCTACCGGTCTTTCTGGGGGTTGGTTTGGAGTTGATAGGATTGGAAGGATTTTTCGGGAGAGTGCGGCAGGGCTTATTAGCGGAGCCGTCGCCGCGGTAGTTACATTCTTTGCGCTAAATTTATATTCACCGTCAGTTAGCGTTAAAGGCGGTAAGGGAGAGTTAGCTTCTGTTCCTGTTGATGTAAGTGATGTTGAAGGGGCGAATTATGTTCGGGTTTCTCACGTGACTCCTATTGTGGAGGGAAAGGTTGCAACACGTAAGGCTCTTAGGTTTTATAAGCGCATTAAGGCCAAAGGAAGTGATCCCTCTGGATTTATAGTTAAGGAAACTCTTAAAGATATTGCCAAAAAGATGCCGTATGGAACCGGTGTGATATATCTTACAGACAGCAAAGGTGAGATTATAGCTGCAATGCGGATTAAGAAAGGGCGCATTAAAAATGGTGATCTACATAAAAGCCAAGTGAGAGCTCGCGGAGCTAAAGGTCGCAAGGTGTCTCTGGAAGACTCTCTGGAAGACAAGGTGTCTCTGGAGGAGTAAAAAAGGTCGCAAAATGGTACTTTAGCAATTAGCTCAAGAGAGCTGACGGGGATCTGAGAAGTTTATCTGAGAATTCAATAGGTTAGTTGGGTGAAGGATGATATCCTTTTTGTATAGGTTTTTCCTGTTGCAACCTTTCCGTGTCAGATGTAGAACGGGCTTATTTAGGGGGTATTCGCTATGGAAGAGCTAATAAGGGTGCTTCATGCAAAGATTCACGGTGCTACTGTAACGCACGCCGATCTGAACTATGAGGGGAGTATAACAATCCCTCCAGATCTTATGAAGGCGGCTAATCTCCTTGAAAATGAGGTTGTCGCTGTATGGGATATTACAAACGGAAACCGCATAGAGACTTACGCGATTAGCGGAGAAGAAGGGAGCAGGTATATCTGTGCTAATGGAGCGGCTGCTCACCTTATAAGGGAGGGAGATGAGGTTATTATAGCTTCGTTCCGCTATATTTCAGCACAAAGGGCTCGAAACCATATTCCGAGGCTAATCTTCTTAGATGAAAAGAATGAGGTAAAACGCATCGGCAAAGAGACACCCGGTCCCGCCAAATGCGCATAGTATTTCATTGGGCAACTATTTCACGGGCTACTATTGCAAGAATTTACTTGGGAGCCAAGTTACCACATCGGGAAACAGGTAAACTATAAAGAGAGATATGAGCTGTATTATGACAAAGGGGATGATTCCTCTATATATGTCTATTGTGCGCACCTCTGGAGGGGCAGCTCCCTTAAGATAGAAGAGAGAAAAGCCAAATGGAGGAGTGAGAAACGAGGTCTGAAGGTTTATTGCAATAAGTATTGCAAGCCACAACGGATTATATCCTAAAGATCTAAGTATTGGAGATACAATTGGGACTACAATAAAGCAGATCTCAATGAAATCCAAGACAAATCCGAGCAAAAACATAATAACCATTACTGCAAAGAGTATAACGGTTTTGCCTGTTGGAAGGCTTGCAATTAAATCTGTTATGATCTCGTCTCCCGAAAGCCCTCTGAAGACAACGCTGAAAAATTGAGCTCCAATCAGGAGTGTGAATACCATAGCAGTGATTGTAGTTGTTCGTTCAGAGACAGATCTAAGGATTTTAAAGGAAAATTTGCCTTTGAGGATGGTTAGTAGCAGCGCTCCCACAGCACCGCATGAGGCAGCTTCTGTAGGGGAAGCAACGCCAAACAGTATGCTTCCGAGCACAAGCGCTATAAGGAATACGGGAGGCACAAGGGAGGATAGGAGAAGCCTTGCGTATCGAATTTCCTTTTTGCCTGTAATCTCTTCTGGCGTAGCAGAAGGGGCTGCGGATGGATAAAGGATAGTGAAAATAAAGATATAAACCATATAAAGAGCTACAAGGATAAGTCCGGGAAAGATTGCTCCTATAAATAGGTCTCCCACATCGACATTCATCATATCGCCTAGCAACACAAGCACAATCGAAGGGGGAAGGATCTGTCCAAGTGTGCCCGATGCTGCAATAGTTCCACAGGCAAGAGGCTTGTCATAGCCCCTCTTTAAAAGCGTTGGAAGTGAAAGCACACTCATAGTGACAACCGTAGCTCCCACTATTCCTGTAGATGCTGCAAGCAACGCCCCCACTAGTACTATTGAAAGCGCTATGCCACCTCTCACCTTGCAGCAGATTAGCTCCATAGCGGTCAGCAGCTCCTCTGCTATTCCAGATTTTTCAAGCATAATTCCCATAAATATAAAGAGGGGCACTGCCATGAGGGTAAAATTGGAGATAGTTCCATACACCTTTGACGGCACAAACTCAAAGTCAGAGAGATAAAACAGATCAAGCCAGTGCCCTAAAACGCCAAAGAGTATTGCCGTTCCCCCTAAAGAAAACGCCACAGGAAATCCGCTTAAAAGGGCAGGGAAGAGGACAACAAACATTAAAAGCGGAAAGATCTCTTCAAAACCCATCTTCTAGATTCCGGATTTTATATTGTCTTTACTGGCGAATGTTTCGCCTAAAAGATTTTTGATTAGGAGTGAAATCCCCTGCAAAAGCATAAGGAAAAAGGCAAAAGGAATTGCCGCCTTAATAATCCATCTTGCTTCAAGCCCTCCGGGATCCGGAGAGATCTCTCCTACAAGAATCGTTTTACGCAACAACTCCTCTATCGGTGAGATGATACTGTATAGCACGCTATCTTTAGAGAAGTAGTATGAGGAATAGTAATCGGAGGGCCTGAGATTTGCAGTCTCTAAAGACTGTTCCACAAAGTGTATGCCGTAGTATATAAGAAGGAGGCATACGGGAATCAGAAAACAGATAATCCCTACAATATCTATTAATCTTTGGGCGTTTTTACTGAGCTTTGGGCGAAAGATATCGATCCGCACATGGCCGTCTTTAAGGAGGGTATATGGAGCTGCTAAAAGAAAAATAAGCCCAAACATGTGCCATTCAAGCTCTTGCATGGCTACAGAGCTGGAATTAAAGAAATATCTTGAGACCACCTGTTCAAATGTTAAAAGAACCAAAAGAAAACAGGCAACAAAAGATACCTTGGCAACGGCAGCAGATAGCGTATCAATGACCTTGCAAATTTTTCTCATAAAACAATCATTGCATTAGCGGTTGAAAATAAGCTCCCAATGCGTTTCTCCAGGCAGGTAAGCCAGTAGGCTTCTCACAGCTTAAAGGCCTTTATATAGGCTCTCTCTGAGAGATCATTATATTCTTCATAATTTTTCTGAAAAGACTTAAAAGATTCAAAGATTTTTTTCGCCATCTTTGAAGAGTTGGCCAGTTCAGCGAGTATCTCATCAGAGCATTCTTTAAGCTTCTTAAGGACGCTTATAGGAAGCTCTTTTATCTGAACCTTTCCCTCTTTCTTTATCTTTTGCAGGTATTCGGCGTTTTTTGCAGACCACTTTGAAAGCATCCATCGGTCTGTATCAGATGCGGCAGTTTTTATTACTAATTTTAAGCTTTCATCTAAAGAATCCCAAGCCTTTTTATTTATCATTAGTTCAAGGTTTGTACCCGGCTCGTGCCATGAGCCAAAGTAAAAATATTTTGCCGCCTTATGAAATCCCATAATGTAGTCGTGATACGGCCCCACCCACTCAACTGCGTCAATTACCCCTGTAGAAAGGCTTGTAAAGACTTCGCCGCCGGGAAGAAGCACAGGGATGGCTCCAAGTTTTGCATATACCTTTGCGGCAAGCCCCGGTATGCGAATCTTGAGACCCTTAAAGTCCTCTACGCTCTTTATCTCTTTGTTAAACCATCCGGTAGTTTGGTATCCTGATTTGCCGCATGGGAGGCATGTAACTCCGTGTGGATGCATAAGTTCGTCCCAGAGCTCCTGTCCCCCTCCTGCCACAAGCCAAGCATTCATACCTTCTGCATTCATTCCGAAGGGAATGGATGAAAAGAAGGGGCTTTCAGGTATTTTGCCTTGATAGTAATAAGATGCTGAGCTTGCCATCTGCAAAGCACCGCTTTTAACGGCATCGAATGTGCCAAAAGCAGGCACCAGCTCTCCTGCTCCGAACACCTTTATCTTGAGCCTCCCTTCGCTCATAAGCTCAACAGAACGCGCAAACCTCTCCATGGCCTCTCCCCACACAGGTAGGGTTTTTGGCACAGCAAGGGCAAGCCGCCACCTGAGCTTACGGGGAGATGCCCTAAGTATTGCCGGAGCTGCCGCGGTAGCCCCCACTACTATCCCCGCAGCCGACTTTTGCAAAAAAGCTCTCCTTTTCATATCTCTAACCCCTCTATTTAAGGTGGATTTTTCAGCAAAGGGTGTGGCAATGGTAGCATATAGAGTGGTCTCTGTATAGGGGAGTACAGATCAAGGTGATAGCATTAGTGCTCAAGGCTAATCCTCAATACTCGCAATTTCGTCTGTTGAGCAGTTTACAACCTCATCTATTATGTCTGAAAAATAGAGGAGATCGGGTCTGGTCCTTACATTTACGATATATTTTAAGGGATTTCTGGATCTTCGGTCGTAATTTTCAGTAATAGACGCCTGAGCAGTAGCTTTTCCATACCAAAGGGTTACACCTGCATCTACATCTATAATCTTGGTATATACGGTTATGGCGTTAAGTGAGCTTAAGTTATCAACAAGGCCTACTAAGACCAAGTCATAGCCAGCCTCTCGAGCTTGAGCTAGGGCTCCAAAATTGCCTGAAAAGAATTCTCCCTCTTTTCCCGGCCAATACTCCCTGTTAAATACTTCTGCTATTGGTACAAGTTCTTTCTCTAATATCCTTCGCTGCATTGCCGCTGCCAGCTCTGTCCCAAGATTCTTTCGTCCAGCCCCGTATCCGGTAAAGTTTGCCGGAACTGTGAAGGGAATAACAGCTAGCCTTACGGGAGAATTCTTTGGAAAACGGCTGGTTATGTAGGAATCGAGATCAGTTTTGACATAAGCATGGATATTGCATGTTTCACTGTGTTGCTGCATCAGTGAACACCCAGAGGTAAAGAGTGTAGTTAGAGCTGCAACAAGTGTCAAAGTTTTGACATGCAAGCTATGGGTGAAACGGTTGTTAAGCTTATTGTTACGCAATAATATTTGAGGGTTAGCCATGGCTAAGGTAATTATCAAAAGAGTTAAAAAGTTTTCTTGGGATCTCATTCAAGAAACACGCCATTTTTTGCCTATGCTTTTAGCGGTGCTAGCTATCGGGTGCGGCTATACCCATACTAGCCGCGAATATGTGCCTGTGTCCATAGCTCTCTTTGAACATAGAGGGGAAGGGAGCTTTAAAACGGCATACATAGCAGATCAGATAGACTATTACTACCGTGGCACATCTACAGGTCCTATAGGGGTGACTACAATAGTGAATCTCAATGATCTTTATGCCACATCTGCATTTGGAAGGGTGTTTGCAGAGCAGTTAATGAGCGAGCTTGTTGTAAGGGGATATGATGTTGTTGAGATGAGGCAGGCTGACGCCCTTCATTTTCTGAATAATGCTGGAGAATTTGCTCTCTCTAGGGACGTAGCTGCTGTAAGCAGAGCGCAGGATCTTGCAGCCATACTGGCAGGCACCTATGTTGCTTCTCCCTCTAGGGTTTATGTAAATGTAAGGCTTATAGATCCAGCAACCTCCGTGATCCTTTCTAGCGGAACGGTGGAGCTTCCAAAAACTAAAGAAATAGCAAAGCTTTTAAGGGGAGGCACTATGCCGTCTTCCTTAGAGAGGATACCGGTAAAACACTTGGCTCAGAATACTTATCCGCTAATCTTAGTGCCCGGCTACCGGCTTAACCGCTATGATCTTGAAGAGTATGGAGTTTATCCTCCAATAAGACGGCCTGTAGAGAAAGATGATTGGAATGCTGACAAAAAAGAAGACAGCAAAGATAAAAGAGAAGGAAAGGGTGACGAGCATAAGATAGACCCGCTTTCCGCTATAAATCCTAAACTTGAAGAGCTGGTCAAGTAACTATAGATAAGTAGGTGGCAATAAAAAATTTAATCTGAAAGTTTAAAATAGCCTATACGCGGCTTTTTCATGACGTTCCTTTTAACGTATGATCCAATTCTGGCTTCCTCAGGGACAGCTTTGCGCCTTTTCCCTTTAACCTTGCAGTCGGTTTCATCTTCTCCAGGCTTTACAAAGCAGTCTGAAAATACACCGGTTTGCCTGTTATGAAATACGGTAATACCCATTCTTTCAAATGTTGAGGGAAATATCGCGGCTAGGATCATCAGCAGCAACAATAGAGAAAGGGTTGTAAGAACAAAGATTGTTGCAGGGTGGGCCAGTTTGCTTTCCTTTTCCATTTCTTGTCTTTATCAATATCCCCTGTTTAAGCAAGCCCCTACCAACTTTTCATCCGTGAATAGAGACAGTGTAGCATATAGGCAATATTACAT
>RFKT01000319.1 GCA_003694225.1 Candidatus Dadabacteria bacterium | reverse complement strand
GGATGATACACCGTGCAATTTCCCTCTTTGCCCGGCACAAGCTTATTGCGAATCCTGATATTGGCAAAGGTCCCTCGCACCATCACCTCGTCATTCCCTCTGCGAGAGCCGTAGCTGTTAAAGTCACTCTTTTGGACACCGTGAGATCTTAAATACTCAGCCGCAGGAGAGTCTGAGGCTATTACGCCCGCAGGCGATATATGATCAGTTGTTACAGAATCGCCAAAGACACCTAAAACCCTCGCACCCTCTATAGGGGAAATCTCAGCTTCATCAAATGTTATGCCGTCAAAGAAGGGAGGCCGCCTGATATACGTGGAATCAGGACGCCAGGAATAAGTGTCTGTAGGCTCAGATGCTATAGCCTTCCATGCCTTAGAGCCCTCAAAAATATTTCCGTATCGCTCCCTATACATATCAACGGTAATACACTCCCTTATGGTGGTTATAATCTCTTTTGTTGAAGGCCAAATATCCCTTAGGTACACCTTATCGCCGTTTTTATCTTCGCCTATGGGATCAACCAATATATTGATATCCGTCGTTCCCGCTATTGCAAAGGCAACGACCAAGGGAGGAGATGCAAGGAAATTTGTCTGTGTCAACGGATGGACGCGACCCTCAAAATTTCTGTTACCTGAAAGGACAGCGGACACCACAAGGTCGTGCTCCCTGATTGCCGCTTCCACCTCCGGCCGCAACGGACCTGAATTCCCGATACATGTGGTACACCCATAAGCCACAACATGAAATCCCAATCGCTCCAGATGCTCCATCAGTCCAGCTTTAAGCAAATATTCAGTGACAACCTGAGAACCGGGAGCAAGAGAGGTCTTTACATACGGCTTTACAGTCAGCCCCCTCTCCACCGCCTTCTTTGCCACAAGGCCTGCAGCCATCATAACAGAAGGATTGCTGGTATTAGTACACGAAGTAATGGCAGCTATGACAACACTTCCATGCCTAAGTGAAACATCTTTGCCGTCAAGAGTTATCACAACCTCTCTTCCGATATCCTCTTCCTTAAGCCCAACGCCTTGAGGGCCTTGGGGGGTGCGCAGGATTTCTGCATATCTATCCTTCAGGGTCTTAAGTGGAATCCTATCGTGAGGTCTCTTAGGTCCCGCAATCGAAGGCTCTATGGTAGCCAAATCTAGCTCTATAGTTTTCGTATAATCAGGAACAGGGGAGTCATCAGACCTAAAAAGCCCCTGCTCTTTATAGTATGCTTCAGCTAAGGCTACTATCTCATCAGATCTACCCGTATTTCTAAGATAATTAATTGTAACCTGATCAACAGGGAAAAAGCTTACAGTGCTTCCCTGCTCAGGAGCCATGTTTCCAATAGTTGCCCTATCAGACGCAGAAAGCACCTTAAGGCCAGAGCCAAAAAATTCCACGAACTTCCCCACTACCCCCACCTCGCGGCACAGTTCAGTTATCCTCAGCACTAAATCCGTCGCCGTGACCCCTTCCTGTAGGCTCCCTATCAGCTTGATGCCGATTACTTCCGGCACAAGCATGAACATAGGCTGCCCAAGCATAACCGCTTCCGCCTCTATACCACCCACTCCCCACGCAAGTACGCCTATGCCGTTTACAGTTGGTGTATGTGAGTCTGTGCCGATACAGCTATCAGGATAAACAACGTTCTTCTCCCTATCCAGATACACTCCCTCCGAGAGGTACTCTAAATTCACCTGATGCACTATCCCTGTTGAAGGAGGCACAACACGCAGATTTTTAAAAGCCCCCTTCCCCCATTTCAAAAACTCGTACCGCTCTTTGTTCCGTTGAAACTCTTTCTCTTCATTCTTTGAAAAGGCGTCCGGCGCGCCAGCATAGTCAATCTGGACTGAATGATCTATTACTAAATCGCCCCTTACTAGCGGATTAATCAACTTTGGATCTCCGCCTAAATCACGGATCGCATCACGCATCGCTGCAAGATCTACTAACGCAGGAACACCTGTAAAATCCTGCAATAAAACCCTGGCTGGCTTATAAGGAACCTCTGTCGGCTCGCACTTGCCCCAATTCATAAGGGTGCGCACATGCTCCTCAGTAAAGATCTTTCCGTCATAATTCCTCAGCGCAGACTCCAAAAGGACCCTGATGCAATAAGGAAGCCTGTCGAGACTTCCAAGCCCATGATCTTCCAAAGCAGAAAGTTTGTAATATGTTACCTCTCCTACACCCTCAACCTTAAGCTGTGAGCGCGCACCAAAAGGATCCTTTTCTATGTCAGCCACGGCATCAATCCCTTAAAAATAAATACCAATCAATACAACTATTAATCCCTAAAATTTACAAACTGAAGGGCCAAATCACTGGCCTCGCTTTTAAGCATGCCTATCACCTTCTGAAGGTCGTCTTTCTTTTTGCCGGCTACCCTGACCTGATTCCCTTGAATCTGAGAAGAAACCTTTAGCTTCATTCCCTTAATAGCCTTTACAATCCTTTTCTGCTCATCCTCAGCCAAGCCCTGTTTAATCCTAACTCTCTGAGCAACCCTATCTCCTCCTACTTTCTTTTCCTCTTCAAACACACAGCTTTTTAAATCCACACCGCGCTTTGCAAGGCGCTGTTTTAATATCTCCCGCATCGCTTCAAGCTTCATTGAATCTGAAACTTCCAACACGATCTCCCACTCCTTTTCCTTAAGCTCAATGGAAGGATCTGAGCCTTTGAAGTCATACCGGTTTCCCACCTCCTTTTTTGCCTGCTGGACAGCGTTACGCACTTCCTGCAAATCCACCGTAGAGACCACATCAAATGACGGCATAAGACATTCCCTTTGAGAGTGTTTATCTTCTTTCCCTTACTTCTCTACACACCTATTAATACACCCCTTTTTAGATAAGAATCAAGGAGAATCAAAAAGTAGAGTGATCGTTTTGGGTTGTTATAACCGCTTTTCCCTCCTTTGGCACAGACGCCACAATGCCTTGTGTGAGCTCTACACAAGAAAGCTTGTTTCCATACGCAATGCCTGTATCTATGCCCACTCTGTACGGAAGTTCAAAGAACACATCAGCAAAAGGGGTATGGCCAAAGACCACCGTTAAATTAAGGGAATGCCGGCAAGAAAAAAATTCCTCCCTAATCCAAAGCAGATCATCTGCCACCTGTTCAAATAGGGAAAAGCGCGGGTTTATGCCTGCATGTACAAAGAGATAGCCTCCACACCTTACAGCAAGTTCAAGGGAAGAAAAAAAATCAATATGGCTCTGGGGCATAGCAGAAAGCAACTGTGAAGGTGTCGCCCACTCATCCAGCCCATAACTGCGTAAAGTCGCCTTACCGCCGTTGGTAATAAATACGTCGCCGTGAGAGCCGCCCATCCCTAAAAAACCAAGGAGCATATCTTCATGGTTGCCACGCAAAAAAACGGTATCTGGAAACCTTGACTTGAAGTCAATAAGGCGATCCACTACTCCTCTGCTGTCTTTCCCGCGATCGATATAGTCGCCTATAAATATCACAAGGTCGTCTGAGCCTAACATCTGGTCGTGTTCCATCCAGCGAAGAATTAACTCCAGCTCCGAGCAGTATCCATGTACATCCCCCACAGCGAATAT
>RFKT01000318.1 GCA_003694225.1 Candidatus Dadabacteria bacterium | reverse complement strand
GGTATATGCATTAAGTGTTCCATATTTTTTACCGAGTTAGAGTAGCCGCGTTACTAATATGGACATTTTTTTAGTTAAGATGCGAAAAATTCCTATCTTGATAACGATTTTTTCACAAACAGTTGAGATCCCTGCTTGTTTAGGGCATCCAGCATCTCATCGACGGTTAAACCCAGCTCAGGGTGTATAAAATCAGGTTTAATCTCTTTAAGGGGGACTAAGACGAAATCTCTATGGTGTAGCTCTGGGTGTGGCACAGAGAGACCGGGTTCGTTGATTATTAAGTTATCTATAGAAATTATATCGATGTCTATAACACGCGGACCCCACTTAACGCTCTCTTCTCTTTTCCTTCCCAGCTTTTCTTCTATGTCGAGGACTGTAGTAAGAAGCTTTTTGGGAGGTAGTGAGGTGCGGCAGGATAAGGCGGCATTTAAGAAATCGTTTTGTTCCTTAATATCAGGGGGATTTAGAGGAGCTGTAATGTAGTATCTCGAGACAGCTAAGATCTCGCCTATATCGCGCTCAATGAACTTTAGGGCTTTTTTAAAGGTATCCTCCGGATTCCCCAGATTTGCCCCGAGAGCAAGTATAGCTTCAAAGACCTCCATCTTAGCGGGTATTGATACGCCAAAAATAACTGTAATTCAATCTGTTTTTGGGATTTTTTAAAAAATTTTCATTGAGGTCATAGGAAAATTAACTAGATTAACAGTGAGTTGGCGGAAAAAAAGGGAAAAACAAGTTCGTTGTAGGTAAATTGTAATATAAAATAGCTTTTGTTGGGGACAATTAGGGTGTTAAAGGGGTGGTTTGATGCTTACGGTAGAAGATGGAAGAAGTAGGGAAGATGCTCCGGATGGAGATAGTACAGACGCTATGCTTGAAGGATCTATCCTCCCGAAGGTAGAAGAGCGACTGAGACCTCCTGTCGGTTTACTTCCTTCTTACTCACCAGTTCCCTCGGGGTTTATAGAGTTATTGTCTAATGCCTCCTCCAGGGAGAGAGTAAATACCTTTTGGAAGATATATCGGTTGGGGATAGCTGATGCTGCGGCAGATCTTTTTCTTGCAAGCAGATTGTCTCAGATGATGAGGTATTTTACTGCTGAAGATAAAGCAGAGGTTATTAGCGGGTTGATTTCTACCGGAAGGAGCTTCCGTTCCCTTGAATATATTTATGATGTCTTAAGGCTCTGTTCTTCGGTTGATGAGCTTGAAAGTGTGGTCGAGTTGGTTGGTGAAGAGAAACTTTTAGATCTCAATTATGGCGCTATAGATGAAATTGTAGCAAGGGGTGGGCTGTTAGCCTATTTCCGTCAGATTGCAACGCCGACTAAGCCATCAAAGTTTTCATCAAGAGCACATCTAAATAGAAAGTTAGAGGAGGTAAGGGAGTTTCTTTTGGATGTAGCCTCTGCCTCTAAGAGCAATCCTGATTGGGCAGAGAGTGTGGCCGCAAAGAATTTTGAAGTTGCTGCATTAAACACATTGAATTATTTGGATGGAGCAATCTATGACGACATCTCTATAAAGGAGTTTAGGGAAGTCTTGACGGCTGTAATAGAAGAAATAGCAATAGAGCTCTATTTTGGTTTGAGCCTTACTGTAGAGACTCGTAGCGGCGAAGTGGAACGCAGGTGGAGTGTAGAAGAGCTTAGAGATATACGGCGTGTGTTGGAAGCCATTCCTGAGGGAAGGATTGTATTTACTCCGAGGCTCTTTGAAATTAGGAGGGTATCAACACTCGACGATGAGGGCGCCACTAAGGCAGAGAGAAGAGGGAATGGAGTAATTGCTATTAGTGATTTTGCTGTTAATGACACCCAAATGAGTGCAAAGTATAACGGTATCTCTTCATTACAGGTAAACTTCTGTCATGAAGTGGGGCATGCAATATGCCAAGGGAAGTATTATAGGGTAAGAGTTAATTCCTTTAACCGATTGCTTGGCCCTGCAGATCCAGTGTACGACTTTTCCTCTTTTCTTGAGATTGCAGGTTGGAGGGCTTATGAAGAAGGGGAGTTTAAGATCTTAAATGATGGCCTCTCCGTTTCTATAGACGGTAGAGAATATCCTCTTGGTGTTCCTGTGGAAGATGGCAAAGAGTGGTGTGTCTTCTCCTACCAAGAGGATCTTAACATGCTTTTTAGGTATAGGCTTCGCCCCCCGTTTAACCTCTTTTCGCTTCATCCTTATGCCCGGACAGATCCGTGGGAGGATTGGGCTGAGGCATTCTCTGAGTTTATTCTTATACCAGAGAGGCTTAAGAGGTTTTCTCCCGAAAAATACCTCTATTTTTGCCTTCACTTTATGCCTCCGGGAAAGGACACCCAGATCCCGCCATCTCTTTAACATCCTGTATTTACAGCAAGCTCTTGCCTGTCTTCTCTTTTTGGCTTTTTGTGGCTTGAGCTTTCACCTTTTAACATTCATCTTAGGACACCCAAAAATATCTCTATGGAGCGCGGGCATCTTGCCCGCAGACAAAGGTACGAGAGACCCAAGCGGCTAGAGGAAAACCCAAGGCTTAGAATTAGGCAATAGGACATCCAGAAGGCTTTACTTGAGGAGATGGTGCGGGGCTACTTCTGCCGAGGGATCTGGGTGTCCTTTTTCTGGACACTTTTGGGGCAACGGTTGGAAGGGTTTTTATATCCTTAAGGTAAATGGCTTATTGATACGATAACTAGTTATGCGCCTATAAAAGCGGGGATAAAAGGAATAAAAGGAATAGTATGAAGATAATCTATAGTATATTTAGGTGGTTGGGTTGTTTGGGATATAGCTGGAGCAAAATGCGCCTTCCGATAGTCGCCCCTGTTTACGTGAAATATCAAAGAGATAGGGATTTTTAACCGTATTTGCTCGATTAGCCCGCCTCTTTTGGCTATATTACCTTCTGTGGCTGCTAATAGGGTAAATGATAGAGGCTTTGTACGCTCGCCTTCTCTCGATGGGTGGTATAAGGCTATAGGGTGCGGGCTTTTAAGATATGAAGAGACAACACGGGGGTTGCGCTCTCTCTTTGATCCCTCCGGATTGGGCATCCCTATATCTGTTTCTGCTACCCTTCCGTGTGACTCTGGCGCGATGCAGGAGTTTAGAGAGGAGATAAGCTTTGTGCCTGCTGAGGCGCTTGAACAGTACTTAGATGACCTTCTCGATACCGCAGTCATTGATGAGGATCTTCATATAGCAAAAGATAGGGCCTTTTCTCCACTTGAGCTTATATCAGCGGCTGGCGTCTGTATATCAGTTTTGTTCGGAATATATTCCTTCCTTCATGGAAGTTCTGCCCTTGGGGCATTTTTAAGTATGGCTTGTATAGGGCTTCCATTTGCGCTTCTTTGGTTATTTGCTCCCAAGGATAAGCTATGTAGAAGAATGCGCTTTGCGAGGATAGTCTCCGGTGAGATAGCAAGGAGAAAAGGGGGGGGCGGCCCCTTTATAAGAAACGCTGGAGGCACTATCCATGCCTTTGTTGGAAAAGAATGGGTTTTATCTGAACAAAACTCACTGTAAGATAGCGCTAAAAAACATCGGCAAAATTCATCGCTCTTTCCATGTTGTAAAATTGCAAGTTTTTTCTCATTAGAAAGATTTATATTTCCGCTCTTTGTTTTTTTTGTTAGGCAAGTAAGGAATCTGCCACATCACAAGCT
>RFKT01000317.1 GCA_003694225.1 Candidatus Dadabacteria bacterium | reverse complement strand
GCTTATGCACTGGCCGCCTGTAAGGATAGCGATATCTTCGAGCATCGCTTTCCTTCTATCACCGAAGCCCGGTGCCTTGACGGCTGCAACATTAAGGGTTCCTCTGATCTTATTTACAACTAATGTAGCTAACGCCTCACCCTCGACATCTTCCGCTATAATCAGTAGAGGGTTCCCAGACTTAGCTACTTGCTCCAATACCGGCAGGAGATCCTTCATGTTGGAGATCTTCTTTTCGTGTATAAGAACATACGCATTCTCCAACACGCATTCCATCCTTTCCGGATCTGTTACGAAGTAGGGAGAGAGGTAGCCTCTGTCAAACTGCATCCCTTCAACAACTTCAAGTGTTGTCTCAAGGCCCTTTGCCTCTTCAACGGTTATAACCCCCTCTTTTCCTACCTTCTCCATTGCTTCTGCAATGATATTGCCTATGGTTTCATCGGCATTGGCTGAAATTGTGCCTACTTGAGCTATTTCCTCCTTCCTCTTAGTAGGCTGACTCTGGGATTTTAGGGATTCAACTATTGTCTCAACAGACTTGTCTATACCCCTTTTTATGTTCATAGGATCATGTCCTGCAGCAACCAGAGCCACAGCCTCCCTATAAATTGCCCTAGCCAAGACGGTAGCTGTGGTTGTTCCGTCGCCAGCTACATCAGAGGTTTTTGATGCCACTTCTTTCACCATTTGGGCACCCATATTTTGCTCTTTGTTTTCGAGCTCAACCTCCTTTGCAACTGTAACGCCGTCTTTCGTGACGGTCGGAGCTCCAAAGCTCTTTTCTATAACGACGTTCCTTCCTCTAGGACCCATCGTTACAGCTACAGCATCTGCAAGCTTGTTTACCCCTTTAAGGATCTCTTCCCTTGCATCTAATCCGAATTTCAATGTCTTAGCCATTTTTCTCCTCTCTTGTTAATTAAAATTTGCCATTTGTTACTGTTCAACAATACCAAGTACGTCATCCTCTCTCATAATTAGGTACTCTTGGTCTTCAACCTTGATCTCAGTTCCGGCATACTTTCCAAAGAGGATTTGATCTCCCTCTTTGAGTTCAACCGGAACAACAGTTCCGTCTTCCTTAATCCTTCCTTTCCCGACAGCTATAACCTTGCCGTGCTGAGGCTTGTCTTTAGCTGAGTCGGGAATGTATAACCCGCCAGAGGTTTTCTCCTCTGCATCAAGCCTCTTTACTATAATGCGATCTTGTAACGGTCTGATTTTCGTAGTCATAGTCTCTCTCTCCTAATGCGATTAACTGTTATTAACTTAAAAATTCCTTTAATTTCGACCTATTGAGCAGAAAACCGGGATATGCACCACACATGATCACGAAGAGGTATAACCCCCTCTTCTTTAATAACCCGCTTATTTCAACGACTTACAATATATGATCATTGCTGCGCTTAATTTCAACCCCTAATAGCGAAAAAACTCTTTTGCTAAGCAAACCAAGCCGTATGCTGGGCCTAGAGTGGCGGTAGTGTAACTGAAAAGGGGTGAATAATCAACAGATCTGAGACGAAGAAAGCCTTTTTATTGCAGGAGGTTGTGACACTTTTCCACTTTTTCTCCACACACTTTCGACAGATCTGACACTTTGCCATTAGGAGGGGAGGCCGTGGAGATACAGCTTCGTTGTAGCAACTCGCAGCAAGTGTTGATTGAATTGTTTTATCCTATATGCCACTCTTTGATTTTGAACGTATTATAATCTTGCTTATGTCCTATGGGCTTATGTAAGGCGTCAGGGCATTTTTAATGTAATTCTTGAAAACAACAGTTGAACCCGCGTATTAAACCAAACAGGCTTTCAAAGGGCGATAGGATAGGGGTAGTTTTCCCTACCTCCCCCTGTGATCCTTCTCTCCTAAATCACGGTGTTGAAAGGCTCAGATCTTTAGGCTTTGAACCTGTGCTTATAGGGGAGAGCTATGGATGCAGTGAGCCGAGGCACCTTTTCAGTGGAGCTTCGCCATCTGAGAGGGCCAGCGATCTTATGAAGGCGTTTAAGGATCCAAGCATCAAAGCCATATTTTGTGCTAGAGGAGCCTTCGGCTCAATGGAGATACTTCCACTATTGGATTTTCGGGTGATCAGGGAAAATAAAAAGGCGCTTGTAGGGTTTTCAGACATTACCCCTCTTCTTTTAGCTATTTCAGAGAAAAGCGGTTTAGTAACTGTCCATGGCCCTATGATTTCAGGGGGTTTTGCCAATTCATCGTGTCCGGAGTCAAGCCGATCAGTTGAAGAGCTTATATCTCTTTTATGTGGCACAACTAAAAATCCCTTTGAGGGGGTTAAGCTTGAGCGGATCTCTCCTGCCACTGCCTCCGAGGGTGTTTTAATGGGGGGATCTCTTACTATGATATCTTCTATTATGGGAACGCCGTGGGAACCCGAATTTGCCGGAAAGATCCTTTTCCTAGAAGATGTTGGAGAGAAGCCGTACCGTATATACCGTATGCTGCTTCAACTTGAATTGGCAGGAAAGTTAGATATTGTTTCCGGAGTAGTTTTGGGATCGTTTACTGACTGCACTCACCATTCTGGCCCAACAGTGGAAGATGTATTTAAGCATGTGTTTGCCGGAAAGGAATATCCGGTTTTAATCGGAGCTTCTTTTGGGCACTGCCCCCTTAATCTAGCCGTTCCACTTGGCGTAACGGCCAGATTAAGGGATGGAATGATAGAGATAATGGAATATACTGTTGAATAACGCCAGATGTGTTTGGAATTTAACTTTCATAAAAAGGCTTTCAAAGTTAGGGAACGAGTGGAGGCGTAGTATGGAATCGTCAGTGGCAGAGAATATAACCCCTGAGGCAATAGAGCCCAAGGAGTACTTGAAGGTTTCAGAGATAATGGAAAGGGCATGTGAGGACGGGGTATTCCCAGGAGCTGTCCTCCTTGTAGGGAGAGGGGGCGAAGTTGAATACCTTAAATCTTTTGGTGTATTTTCCCTTGAAACCGATGGAGATTCTGCGGATCGCCTTCCGTGTTCTGCTGTGTTTGATATCGATACCCTTACTCAGGCTGTTATAACTTCCGTGTTGATAATGATACTTTTAGATAAGGGAAACCTTAGGCTTAATGAGCGGGTTTCACGGTATGTTCAGACTTTCGGTGTGCATGGAAAGAGTGAAATAACGATAGAACAGCTTTTAGACCACTCTTCCGGTCTTATGGGACATTATCCATTTTATCAGGAGCTTTACGAACTTGATAAAACCTCAAGGCCGGGGATGATCGCAAGCTCATCTGCGAAGGAGTATGTATACAACTTTATCCATAGGGCTCAACTTAAGTATCGGCCAGGCTCCAAGCATTCTTATAGCGAGATAGGTTACATTGTACTCGGTGAGATTATAGAGCTTCTTACCGGCTATAGCTTAGATAGAGCGGCCGTAAAATATCTCTTTAAGCCTCTTAAGCTTAGGGATACGGGCTTTGTTGACCTTGGGCTTCTTAAAAGGGGCACTGTATCTGCTATTCCGGAGCGAATAGCTCCTACTGTAGCCTGTTCATGGAGGAAGAGGACTCTTAGGGGGGAGGTTCATAACGAAAACGCTTGGGCTATGGGCGGCATAAGCGGTCATGCCGGCTGTTTCTCAACAGCTCTTGATGTGCACTCTATAGTTTCACACCTTATAGCCTCTTATCACGGTAAGGGAGTTCTTGTGTCAGAAGAAACTATAAAGAGATTTTGGTATCCCGGAATGCCGGCTTATCCTAGCAGAGGGTTTTCTGAAAGGGTTAGATCTGAACACGGCGTTCTCTCTGTAAGGTGGCGCTACGGATGGGAAGGGGCGGTGAAGGAAAACGGCATGGATTCCTCTGGCTTGAGCAGTATGGCCGTAGGGCATAATAGCGGCACGGGCTGCTCTGTCTGGATAGAGCCTGAGGCTGGCGTTGATATAGTGCTCCTTACAAATTCCCTTCATTCAAGCAGAAGCAATAATAAAAAGATAGCGTCTTTTGTGCCTATGATTGTGCGTGAGGTGGCAAGCATGCTGTAGCTGAATTGTGCGTTTCAATCTCAGTCTTGCTTAAAAGACATACAGCACCGTTAAAAAATCCTGTAAAATCAAAGTCATGTCTAATCAGCAGGTCTCTGCTCTATTTAAAGTAAATATGAGGAAAAGTCGATAACGTAACTGTATCTTACTTTCGTATTTGGATTAGGGGAGATTATGAAGGGGGTAAATATAAAAAGGGTAGGGATTAGGGCAAAATTACTCGTACTTACTGCTCTCATAGTAGTATGTCTCGGGGGGCCTCTTTTTCTAACTTGGCGCGAAGTTGGTGGGCAAAATGAGATTCTTCATGCTCAGAAAGAGGCTGCGGCTAATCAAGGCAGAGTGATAAAAAGGCAGACGTCAACCTTTCACAGCTATCAGACTGCGAACAACGCCCTTAATGCCCTTTATTCTCTTCAATATTGGCTGATTAATTTGGCTTTAGGGTGGAATGAAGATTACGTTGAAAATGCGGAAACAGCCAAAGAAGATCTTGAGGGTTATATAAAAAATCTTGAAGGGAAAGGTGATATCAAAACAGATGAACTGCTCTCTTTAGTTAGGAGATACTATAGCCG
>RFKT01000040.1 GCA_003694225.1 Candidatus Dadabacteria bacterium | reverse complement strand
GGGTTAAGGGTAATGGATGGAGACGGCAGGTTAATAGGGAGCAATACAGCCAGGGTGATCTTAGCTTCTAAGAGGAGAGCATGGATACTTAGCAACGGAGGGCGGGCTTTAAAGCTTCAGAGGGCAAAGAGAAGAAAGGTTTTAAGATGGTGCAGGAAGGTTAAGTTTCGAGTTTCTTAATCTGGAGTTGTTTACTTTCTCTGCTTGCTCTCTTGTCAAGAAGAGCATACCTTAATTGATTGTCTCAAGTATAGGTTTCTTCTGCTATAAACAGTATGGGGGTTGAAGGTACTTGTGCTTGATGGCTGTATATATTTTTACAATTTAGTTAAGTCATTAGTAGCAATTAATGGATGAGATACAGCAGTTGTTATCTTATGCCAACTTGATTTCATTACTAAATAAAGGTGTTAAAAGATTTAGTTGCGAGAAAGGCATCGGTTGGGAAGGTAAGGAGTGCTTTTGAAAGTAAGGTAGTTATAGAACTTTTTCGCTTTTTTTTCTCCGATTCCTTTTACAATTGTAAGGGCTTTATACTTTTGACCGGGTGGAAGCTCTCTTGCCTTCGAGATAATCTTAAGCTTATCTCTAAGTAATGCTCTTCCTATTGTATCAGAGATGCCGGATATTAACTCGAGATCATAAAGGTCAGCTTTAGAAAGAGGGATCTTCTGTCCTAAAGCGAGTATCCCTTCGCTGTTTAAAGATTCAAAGGCTCTGCAGGGAAGTAGCATAGGAGGTGTAGCTTTTCTGAAGGCTATGTCGCAAAGCCTTGCTATTGTGATCATAACGATAATTATGCTGACTGCCATATAACTTTTAACCACGTATATCTATCGCCTATTCTACATCCTGTTCCCACAAAATTTGCACGTTGCTGTGTTGTTTCTTTAGGGTTGTAACCGGTTCAAATGCCAAGTAAAGTGTGTATATGGCTAAAGTGGTGCCGTATTTTATTTTGTTATTGGGATTTATATATTTTGGGTTAGGCCCCCACTTTGTGCCGTTTTATCACTTTCCCTTAGATGATGCGTGGATTCACAGGGTATACTCCCGATCACTTAGTTTAGGGCATGGCTTTGCCTATTCTGGGATGCTTGAGGCTGGGGAGACGAGCCCCTTATGGGCAATTGTAACTGTTCCTGCGGAGTGGATAGGGATATTAGATAAATCCTTAGTTGTGCCTTCAGTGAAGTTGCTGACTCTTCTATTTGCTTTTGGGTGTCTATGGCTTCTTTATGGAATTTTTCTCCAAATAAGTGATAAGGCAAAATTTGCCTTTTTGCCGCCACTTCTCTTTGCTTTAGAGCCTAAGTTTTTGTTCTCTATCCATTCAGGGATGGAAAATATTCTTGTTGTCTTTTTGTGGCTTGTCGTTACATATCTTGTTACAACGGGTAGATGGGGGCTTTCAGCAGTTTTTGCTTCTTTAGTTCCTTTGGCGAGGCCTGAAGGTGTGCTTATATTGGCTGCATGGGACGTTGCAATTCTTGTATTTAGAAAGCGCTTTGAATATTCCCTTGGCGTTTTAGTGAGTTATATTGTGCTATCCTTGATCCCAAGTGCTCTGTGGTCTACTTACTGTTATTCAGTAAATGGTCATCTTCTTCCTAACACTTTTTATGCTAAGGCTTCTCTTAACGCCCTTACCTATGGTAATATGGTCGCAACAGGCGAGATATTCTTTCAGTTTGGTTGGTCATCTTCTCCGGTTTTGGTTTTAATTGTTGTTGCGTGGTGTATTGCTTCTTTTATGCCGGCGCTTAAGCCGGTAAGCTATAGGCTAAGGCCGGCTGTCTTTTTCTTGGCGTTAGCACCCGTTGTATATATCGGAGCCGTGGCTTTCACAAGGCCTTTGGATCCACGTGGCTACTATTGGATTAGGTGGCTGGAGCCTCCTATTTTGGTTCTTACAGGGTGTTTTTCTATAGGGGTGGTCCATTTTATATTGATGCTCTTGAAGTGGGATGAGTCATCGAAGAAGGGGAGCATTCTCTCTGGAAAGGTGCTTGCTTTTTGTATTTTAGCTGGCTTAGCCATTCATATCCCATCTTTGGCGTATTCAACCATAGAGCGAAAGTGGCGTCTTTATACGGACTCTAAGGCAACCTATGAGATAGCGTATAAGACAGGAGAGTGGCTTAGCCGGAATACGAGCCCTGATGATGAGATAGGCATTATCCATGCTGGTGCTGTTGGGTATCTTTCTGGGCGCAAGGTCTACGACATATTTGGTTTAAATAACCATCAACTTCTCTTTAAGGAGATGAGTTACAGTGATCTCCTTAAGAGAATAGAGTGGATCGAGGCTTATCCGGTTGTGTATAATCAGCTAGATAGGACTAGAAATTTCGAACCCGTTATCTCCTTTGGTGTTTCTCCGGAAGAGTACACCATATGTCCATGCCCTTCTCAGGTAAGGAATTTCATATATAAGAAAAAGCAAACCTTGCTACAACAAAATTAATCTCCGCAGTGATACTTTAAATATGAGTCTGGGAGTAGAATTTTGTTGATTGTGGCATATTGTATCTTATATTATTAGCTTCTAGCTTTGCGGCTTAATATTATGTTTGTGCTTGAGCTTTTTTTTGATGACAACGAAGGCCTACCGGCCCTGTCTCGATCCTGCTTTACTCCTTGCTTTGGCGATACTTGTGGTGTAACCCGTGTGTCTCTTAGAGGTAGAACTGGAAGTTCCCAAGTTGGAACTTTTGCTTGGAGCAGTGGAGTTAAAGCTCTATGCTCTTTGTTTATTAAGCAAAAGATATTTGATTTGAGTCAAGACGAAGCTTTGCCATATCCCAAGCTTTCAGGTTCTCGCGGGTCTATGGCGGCTTCACTTGATTATGCGCTTTCAAAGGAGCCCCAATGGTTACAGGATATGTTCGGAATAACTTATGATGGAACACTTATAGTAAAGCAGATAATTGAGAGATTAAATCCGGAACGAAAAGCAGGGCCAGTTGTAATGATATGGTTAAGTCCAGATTTTACCGAAGGAAGCGAGATAAACATTTATTATTCCGGGAAACCAGTTGTGGATGTATTGCATTTGGAGCAGATTTTAGAAGGAATCCATATTTCTTTTAGCTATAGTCAATCCAAAGGTGAGGAATGCTTTTTTCCCCCATTCTCTTCGGATTTAACCCCTGATGTTTTAATGGCTGAATTTAAAAGAGAAGTTACTCAGGCTTTGTTTAGGACGAGGGCATTTTCTTCTGAAGCTGAACGTAAGGTTATATTACGCCTTCTGCAGCATCCTCTTTTTAGCAGCTTGGTTGGAAGTAAAAGAGAGGTATTCAACTCCCTTACTTCATATAATCCGTTGTCAGAGTGGGATGCCAACCGTGAACATGAGCTAATAAAAGCTTTAATAGACCACAATCATTCAAAAAAGGAAGGAATACAAGCCGCGATAGCCGTAGGAGCTGTGCCGTCTCTGCTTATTTTTTCCTATTTAAAGGATATATTAGGTTTAAATTTAACTGTAGATTACAACTATTCAAGTACACAGCAATTGAG
>RFKT01000316.1 GCA_003694225.1 Candidatus Dadabacteria bacterium | reverse complement strand
CACCACGCATATATATATCGCTTCCACAACACAACCGTCCCATAAAAATTAAGACGAACCACTTAATATGGCTCGTTGCTTGAGAAAAAATAAGCTGATACCTTCCACAGTAATGAACACTAAAAGGAAACTTGGCCTGGTTTTCACTTTTTCTATAGCACTACTGGCGTTTGTTGCCCTGTATTTAAAACCATCAGTACCCTCCAAGTGGGGAGTCTCTGTATACAAGAAAGACCTATCTTATCAAGGACTTAACTTATACAATCTCCGCGCTGAGAAAAAGGCTTTCCTAATAGATATGTACGGCAGACCTCTTCACGTATGGCACGACCCAAGAAAAAAGGGAAAGTGGCACTACTCATACGCAGACCAAAAAAGAAATCTATACGTAATTGTAAAAGATAGATCCCTTACAAAACTAGATAAACACTCAAAAATAGTGTGGTCCATAAAGGGGAGATTCCACCACGATTTTGATTTTTATGAAGGCGGGATGGTGGCTCTGGCAAGGCAGATAAGAAAGATTAACTACAACGGAAAAGAAATTCCCATATTAGATGACTTTATCTACGTCATCGATAAAAAGCAAAGAATAACCAGCAAAATATCCCTTTACGAAACCTTGCAAAGCCTTATTCCAAAGGAAAGAATTATGCACGCCTATCTTTACACACAAAAACGAATCAACTCTGACCTTCCTCCAAACTCCCCCGCAGATCTCCTACACACAAACTCAATCCAATACTTAAAAGCCGATATCAAAGATCTATGCAAAAAGGGAGATATCCTTATTGCTTCCTTTGCTCTCAATTTGATAGCTATTATCGATCCTATACATAACAAGATTAGATGGCACTCCCCTCTAAGGTTAATTTATCGCTCCAACTGGCCTGAGCCGGATATAAAATCAAGGAACTGGGTTCTACACTTCCAAAACGGATGGAAGTGGAAAGGACCACAGATTGAAGCTCCTCATACCGTAAAGCTCCTTCCGAAAGGAACACTGCTTCTTTTTGATAACGGATACTTTAGAGGTTATTCAAGGGTATTAGAGATAGACCCCATTTCATGGAAGGAAATTTGGCAGTATGATGGCGGAGCACTTAATCCCTTCTTTTCATTTATCCGGGGAGGGGCAGAGAGGCTTCCAAACGGAAACACCCTAATCACTAACTCTATGCAAAAAGAGGTAATTGAGGTAACCCATGAGGGAGAGATTGTTTGGAGGTATAAACCGCCCTATAAAGATACCGAGTATGACGCGGGAGAAAAGAAAGGCATTATGTATAGGATGGTGCGAATACCAGATACAAGAAAAAACCTCTCTTTCCTAAAAAAGATTAAGGATCTCCTCATACCACAAAGTAAGAGCCGGGAAAAGCCGCGCCAAAAAGTATGGAAGGGGGAGTTTTTCCTAGACACTAATAAAGACAAACCGGAAAAGATAGGGCGCTTTTACAAGATAGATTTTAACTGGAGCGCATATCCACCATTTCTGCCGTCTGCCGGCCAATATGCGCCGCCAGGCTATTCAGCCGTCTTTACTGCCGATATATTCTCCCCAAAAGATTTGGTTATCTCTTTTAGGCTCGGCTCAGATGACGGAAGCAGACTTACCGTAGATGATACGGTAATAATAGATAACTGGGGAGAGCATAGCTTTATATGGAAAGAAGGAAAAGCCTTCTTCCATAAGGGATACCACACAATAAAGGTTGAATACTTTGAAAGAGGCGGTAAAGCCAAGCTGGCGCTTATGGGGAAAAAAGAAGGAGGGGGTTCTTTTACACCTTATCTTCAAAACTGGGGAATAAGATCCTTTTAACACTAAAGCAATAATGTATTTACAGAGGCTAATTTATTGTTACAGTACAGAAGACATTTTGCTTCATAAATTTTAAGAGCTTTTTAAGTAAAAATTTCCACTTCCTACTCTTTCTTTTTCCCTGCTTTTTGGCTTTAAACCTTTTTGTTGCAGAGTTGCAACTGACAGTAAGAGCGGGCCTCGTACTAGCAGTAATCAGCAAAGCGCCTTTCCTCTTTTTTGGTAACGAATAATAATTGTATCCTAAACCAGATCCTTTCTTAACCGAAAATAGAGTGTCAGTCGAAGATTCAATCTTCAAAACCTTAGTTGCATCTTTCTGTTTTTGATGATGTTTCCCGTTAGAACCCCCTGCCGACTGTTTTTTAAAGACAGCTACAGTTGTAAAAACGGACGAAAGTGTAAGGTTGCAAGTTGTACCGCCACAATTTTGGGCATCACCTCCCCATCCAGCAAAGGTATATCCTTCTTGAGGCAAAGCCTCTAAGTTAACCGTCCCTGAAGATAACCGGTAACTACACGGTGGATCTGCACAGATGTCACTATTGTTTATACGCACAGTACCCCCAGTGCTAGGAGCTAAAAGAACGGTAAGATTATAATAAGTGGTATTACCACTTCCTCCAGAGCCATCTGTTCCTCCAGAGTTGTCGCCGCTTTGGCTGGATCCTTCTTGACTAACAGAGATAACATGCCCCTCAACAGTTATAGTGCCAGTTCTTTGAGCGGTTGTTGTGTTGGGAGAAACGGTATACACAAGTTGACCGGAGGAAAAAGATGCCGAGATCCACGAGGCAGACGTTGAAACAGATGGAGTACATGAAGTGGTGTTCATGGCCAAATTGATTGAACCTGATGTGCCGGAGGAAGGAGCTAAAATCGAAGAGGTTTGAGGCACCGCGTCAAAAACAGTAATAAGCGATGTAGCAGATGACTGATGATTCGCTCCATCAGAAGCTGTGCCTTTTATATGATAAGATTCGCCTCTGGTTAATAACACTCCTCCCCACTGAAGGGTATAAGGCGAAGTTGTATCTGTATTTAGCTGAGTATATGTTGTAGCGCCTTGAAGTTTATAAT
>RFKT01000315.1 GCA_003694225.1 Candidatus Dadabacteria bacterium | reverse complement strand
GGGAGCAATCACTTAGCACATCTTTTAAGGAGAAATTTAAATATAAAGGTGCTTCTTTTTAACAACCGGATATACGGCCTTACAAAAGGCCAGTACTCCCCTACATCGGAGAGAGGTAAAAAAACCAAATCATCCCCCTTTGGATCTCCGGATGAGCCTGTAAATCCGCTATTATTTGCACTCGGATGCAAGGCTACCTTTGTGGCGAGAAGCTCTGCTGTAAATGGCAGCCATCTCCATGAAGTACTTCTTGAAGCCTATAGGCACAAAGGGACTGCCTTTTTAGAGATCTTGCAAAATTGTAATGTATTTAACGACAAGGCCTTTGATGAGTTTGATGCAAGAGAGAAAAGGGATGAACATGAAGTGTTTCTTTTAGAGGGAAGGCCTATTGTTTTTGGAAGAGATAAAGATAAGGGGATCTCATTTGCTGATGGCAATATGAAGATAACTGAGGATCCATCTCTGGCATCTATTCACGATCCTTCAAACCTTGCTTATGCCTGCCACCTTGCCACGGCAGCTTTTCCTGATTTTCCTATTCCTATGGGGGTATTTTACAAAGAGCAAAGAAGGGTATATGAAGATGAACTAAAGGAAACTTTGGCTAAAGTCTCAAGTAGATCTATTGAGGATCTCTTCCTTTCTGGGGAATGGTGGGAGATATAAGAAAACACTTGGTAGCCCTTACAGGCGCGGGCATCAGTAAAGAAAGCGGCCTTAATACCTTCCGTGATAGCGGCGGGCTGTGGGAAGGCTATAGACCTGAAGAGGTAGCAACCCCTGAAGCGTGGAAGAGAGACCCTGAAATGGTTTTAAGGTTTTACAATGAAAGGAGGGAACAGGTAAGGAGGGCAAAGCCAAATAAGGCCCACTATCTTTTGGCAAAGCTTGAGGAGCACTTTGATGTAACTGTAATTACGCAAAATATTGACAATCTTCATGAAAAGGCTGGATCTTCAAGGGTCATACACCTTCATGGAGAGATCTTAAAGGCCAGAAGCACTGAGGATGCCTCGCTTATTGTTGATCTTGGAGAGAAGAATATAGAACTTGGCGACCTCTGTCCTAAGGGGTCTCAGCTTAGGCCTCATGTAGTGTGGTTTGGAGAAGAAGTGCCTGAGATGCAAAGAGCTGTCACCGAAGTGGCAAGAAGTGATATCTTTGTTATAATTGGGACATCTTTAGTGGTTTACCCTGCAGCAAGCCTTATAGGGTATGTAAGATATGGCACATCTGTATACCTTATAGATCCCAATCCCCCTGCCAATATTGAAATTAAGGGAGAGATTATAAAGGCACCGGCTACAGTTGGAATGGAGAACCTGTACAAAAAGCTCATCCAATCAACCTGACAACACCTTTTTGCCAATATCTTTAACATATTACCGCCCCCGCCACTAGACCTCGCCCTTGGAGCCTGGCACCTTCAAAGCGGAATCTCCAAACCGAGTAGCCCCGCACCTTTCCGGGAGCAAAAAGTTACCCCGTACCATCCCGTCCGACCCCGTACCATCCTGATCCCGTTCAGTCAAAGTTACCCCGTACCATCCCAGCCCAGCAGAAGTAGCCCCGCACCTTTCAGGGAGCAAAGTTACCCCGTACCATCCCAGCCCAGAGCCCCGCACCTTTCAGGGGGCAAGTAGCCCCGCACCTTTTGGGCGCGGGTGATTGATTTATAACATGCTGACTTTCCTGACTTTTTAAGGAGCCTGGCACCAGTAGCAGCAGGCTAAATAACGTCTTTTTCTTCGTGTTTTTTTAAGTTATAATTATGGACAATTTTAAGGTATAACTATGGAAATTGCCAACTATGCTATATAAAAGGGATTTAGAAAAACACGTTGAGCGGATGGCCTCCTACTTTCCCGCTATCCTTATCACAGGCGCAAGGCAGTCTGGGAAAACTACCCTTTTACGCCAACTCTATCCTCAATATAGCTATGTAAGTTTAGATATGCCCTCAAATGCAGCAAAGGCAGAAAATGAACCGGCTTCATTTCTAGCCGAACACACCCCACCGGTTGTAATAGATGAGGTGCAGTACGCACCAAAAATATTCCGCCACCTAAAAGTAGCTATAGACCGCACTAGAGAATGTAACGGCAGGTTCTTCCTTACAGGTTCACAGAAGTTTACCTTAATGAGAGAGGTATCAGAGAGCTTAGCAGGACGATGCGGGATCCTACACCTTGAGAATCTCTCTATGCATGAATTATCCCAAAGCCCCCTTGCCGTCTCAGATCATGGGGCAATCTTAGCCAGAGGTTTCTTCCCTCAACTTTGGAGAGACCAGAGGATAGATCCCGAAGATTTTTATAGCGCCTATATTGCGACTTATATTGAACGCGATGTGCGCCAACTGCTCCGCATATCTTCCCTAAGGGATTTTGAAAGATTTATAAGGGCATGTGCTGCTAGAAGCGGCCAGCTTTTAAATAAATCAGAAATTGCCAGAGACGTCGGAATAACCCCTACCACAGTTAATGAATGGCTCTCTGTGCTGGAGGCTTCGAACCAGATTACTCTCCTAGAGCCATATTTTGGAAATATATCAAAAAGACTAGTAAAATCCCCGAAGCTTTATATTAATGATAGCGGTCTGCTCTGTTTTTTACTCGGATTAAGCCCCAGTTCTCTTACCAACTCATACTATGCTGGCGCCGTGTGGGAAAGTTTTATTCTCTCTGAATTGAGAAAAATCTTACAAAGCTTTCCACATGCCTCCCTATGGTTTTACAGAGATAAGCAACGTGAAGTCGATTTCTTAATAGATATCGAAGGACAGCTCCATAT
>RFKT01000314.1 GCA_003694225.1 Candidatus Dadabacteria bacterium | reverse complement strand
ATATGGATGGAGGTGCAACTGAATTTCAAGAGCTTGTTGAAAAAGGAGAGCTTGCAACAAAGCATCGCAAGCTAGAGGAAGCCCACAATTATCTGAATCAGGCGCTGAAGATGAACCAAAATTCCCCTCGGTTGATGAGGGTGCTCGGCGCTCTATATCTCTCTGAGAGCAAGGTGGAAGATGCTGAAAATTACTTTGCTAAAGCGATAGCATTGGACCCTGAAGACACGAAATCCATGACCGGTTTTGCCATGTGTAAGATCATGCAGGGAGACCATAAAACCGCCCATCCGATTTTAGTTAGGGCTTTAAGCAAAGAGCCTACCGCCGCATTAAGCATGCACCAGCTTTTAGAATGCTCATTTGCGCTCGGGCAGTATGATGAGGTTATTTCTGCGTTAAGAAGGTATATCGCAATTAAGCCTTCAGATGCAGAGATGACTTTCTGTTTGGCAGGATGCCTCTATAAAGCCGGAGAGATAGAAGAGGCAAGAAGTATGCTTAAATCTGTGCTGGAAATCTCTCCCGGTCATAAGGGCGCTATAGAGCTTAGAGATAGAATTGAGTGTGAGAGCACAATGGGTGAGAACACAAATAGCGCGGCTGGAAGAGAAGATGTAGCACCACCCCAACAAAAGAGCGATAAGAATGCTCCGCAAATAGTCCAAAATGATGCTTTTACAGTGTCGATAGATGTAGAGCTTGAAAAGCTTAATGAACAGAAAAAGAAGCGAGAGCTCGATGGGGTAAAAGAGGGGTGTAAGAAGATTATAGAATCAGGGAGGTGTTCTTCGACACAACTCCTTACTGCAAAGGCGCTACTAGCAGAGACTTCAATTTTAGAAGGAGACCTTGCTTCCGCAAACCGGTTGTATGATGAGATTTTGGGGGAAGACCCGACTTTCTCCCGAGCTATATGCGGGAGGGCTGCGCTTAGGGCAAATGAAGGCTCGTGGGATGAGGCTGAGGATCTTTTTAGCAAAGCGCTTCAATTTGACGGCTCAAGCGATGTAGCTTATGCGGGGCTTGGTACATGCTGTCAGCAAAAAGGGGATAACACATCTGCGTGGTCTTATTACCAAAAGGCGCTTGCTATCAATCCTGAAAATTCCCGCGCCCTCTTAGGTACGATTGAGACAGGATATCAATTAGGGAATCTGGATGGAATTGAAGCGGCAATCAAGGGTTATCTGGAGATGCACCCGATAGATCCAAATTTTCTGTATTCTCTTGCAGGGTGTTATTACGCTCAGGGAAGGTATGCAGAGGCTCAGGAAGAAATTGAAAAGATCCTCCTTTTCGATCCTGAACATGCAAACGCTTTGGAGCTTAGAGACGCTATCGCGGAAAAAATGGGTATTCCGGCAGAGCAGCAGGGATTTGGAGACAAGCCCACTGTTTAGCCGCCGCTTTGTTAGTGAGCGCTGATGAATATAGTTATATTTGACCAATTATGGTTTGCCGATTATTTCAAACAAGCGGGGCACAATGTAATTACATGCGGATTTAACAATAACTTTGACATCCGCCTTCAATCATATCTCCTCCATATCAATACTGTATTAAAGGAGCTGCCAGCAGGGTTTTCTCCAGACGCGCTTTTGTTCTTAGACAATAGCATGCCTCCCTGTTATCTGGGCATTTCAGAGCTTGATATACCGTGCGCTTTCTATTCAGTTGATGCCCATCACCACCATCTATGGCACAAGCACTATGCTGCCCTTTTCGATTATACCTTTGTAGCACACAAGGACTATCTTGGCATAATGAGTGAGGCTGGAGCGACGGTGCAGTGGCTCCCCCTGTGGGCCTCCCGCTATATGGAGCCTTCTTTAGAGAAGCGATACGATGTTATCTTTATCGGTAATATGGATAAGAAACTCAATCCGGAGCGGGTGGAGTTTATTGATGCCCTTTCAAAGAAGATTAACCTGTTTTCTACAATGGGCAAGTTTTGGGAGTACTACCCTTTCAGTGAGATTGTATTAAATCAGACGGTTAAGGGAGATCTTAATTTCAGGGTTTTTGAGGGGATGATGAGCGGTGCTCTTCTGTTGACCGAGAAAACTGGAAATGGCCTTATGGACCTTTTTAATGACGGAGAACACCTTATAACTTATCACAAGGGAAATGTTGATGAAGTCGCGGAACGTGTACAAGAGCTTTTGCAAAACCGCCGCTTATGCCGCGAGATTGGAGCAAATGGCAGAGATGAGATTTTGAGAAACCATACAGAAGAAAAGAGAGCCAAAAAAGTGCTAAGTGTCTTAGAGAGACTTGAGCGTAAAAGAGACACTAGGTTCTTTTCCTCTGCTGTTACATATATTCACGGTGCTACAAGCTATGAAACTATAGATGCAGTTTATGTTATGGCGTGTCTCGTAGAGGGGCTTAAAGGGGTTGAGCGTGGTCTTAGGAGCGGAGAAAAGGTAAGTGATGAACAGTCGCTCTTTATAGTGCTCGGCTGTCTTGAATATGATAGGCTTTTAAGATCTCAGAGTGGAAGCATTTTATTAGAAGGCTTAAGAGAGTCTTATCCTGATATGCTTGCTTTTCACTTTGCCTGCATAAGAAACCGGCTTAACAAAGGGGATTTTGATGGTGCGGGAAGGCTTGCAGCTGAAATCCATATGGAAGGCGAAGAGGCTTTCTCAAGATCTGAAAGTGTTATAAAGGCTATCTTGTCTATGAAAGAGCCAAGCCTTAGCGCAGAAAAGAAAGATCCTATTGGATTGTATAAAACCCCAACTAACTGAGGGAAATAATCCTCTGCCTTTATTATTCGATATTGGTAGCAGTACTATTTTATGGCACAAGTTTTTTGATATAAGCCGCTAAGTAATCTTCTTTTATAGGCTTTGGCACAAAATAGGCTGCACCAAGCCTAAGAAGCTCATCTATTTCAAGCATCTTTATTTTGCCGGAAGTGATTATTATAGGTATCTCTTTGAGAGAGTCTCTTTCACGGATGCTTTGAAGGAGATCCTTTCCTTCCGTGTTACTAAGATCGACATCTGCAATAACAAGGCAGATATCACTGTTTAGCTCTAACACCTCCAAAGCCGTTTGCTTTTTTGAAACAACAAGCGCTGAATGCCCCAATTTATGGGAGAGCTCCTTCATGGTTTCAGAGTTTTCTCTATCACTTGACACTATAAGAATTTTTCTCATCTTTTCACCTTAAGTGTTTCCCCTATCGCCTTATTAAATGCATATATGCTCGATTTTGCAAGCAATTACTTTACATTCGATTATCTATTACCTTTGGATTCACTTTCAAGCAGCGGTTGTTCATGTTTTCGGTCATAATTCTATAATATTTCTCCTTTGAATTTCGCCCTTTTTTATATATATTTTCAGCCATCTGTACGATTAGTTATATATGGCTATGAAAAAGGCGCTTATAGTAGAGGATGATCCGATCTCTTTGAAATTGCTGGCAAATATTGCTGAAAGCGCTGGTATAGCAGCTATTAAAAGCTCTGACGGCTTTAGAGGATGGGAGATCCTTCTTGATAATCCTGACATTAATGTCTTAATTACTGATATTATGATGCCAGAGATGGATGGATACAGGCTTATACATTCAGTTAGGGAATGCAAAGATGACCGGATTTCCAAGATGCCCATAATCATTATTACGGGTGTTGAAGCAAATGATCCAGAATTGAAGGATATTATGAAATTAGAGCCAATTTTCCTTTTTACAAAGCCTGTTGACCGTGAGGGGCTTACTGTTTGCCTTAATGAGAAGGTATGATAACCACGCTTGTTGTCGATGATAGCGTTATAGCGTTAAAGCTGGCAAAGAAGGCATATGGCGATATATGCGATATCGATTGCGCTTCAGATTTAGGAGAAGCTATAACGCTTCTTACGAACAAAGGGTATGATCTATTCTTGATAGATTATAAGCTTCCCTCAGGAAATGGCTTGGATCTTATAAGGACAATTCGAGCTATGCCCGAGTATGGCGAAAAGACGGTAATATTCCTTATCTCTTCTGGCATGACCAATGAGCTTGCCTATGCTGCCATGAAGGCGGGAGCAAACGACTCATTTAGCAAATCAGAACCACCCTCCAAGATTAAAGAAGCGATCTTAGCCCAGATTGAAAAGCCGGAGATTAGATATGTGCACTTAGACTATCTTATTACAAGATGTGTGGCATGGATGAAAGACAATGTGCACTACCAGTATTCCCCTGAATCCGGGGATCTTGTATCAGGTCCCGATGCTGAGAGGGTCCATATGGAGATGGAAAGAAGACTCTTTGATTACTACTCAAAAGGCCATGATGTGGCAATTTACGGGGATGACATCAAGTTGATTACCCATTCTATAAGGCTTGATAAAGAAAAGTAATTCCTTAAAGTATAAGCTCTCTTCTCGCCGATAGTTTCGATAGGACTATCCTTTAAAATTTGTAAAGGAGTTTTCGTGCGCACCTTTTTAACTCTATCTTTTCTGTTTATATCCTTATACGGAGGAATTTGCTTGGGAGAGCACAGGGTGTCTGCCTACTTAGCCGGATTTTACGGAGACGGAGTAAAACTTCACGTTGTGGATCTTGACAGAAGTGTGTGCGCAGATGGGACAGATGAGCCTTTTAGTAAGGTTATATACGCCCGTATTGTAATTTCGGGGCTGCCTAAAACCGTTCATCGGCTTAAGTGGTACAGACTTAGGATACACACCGTTGGAAAAAGCAAAAAGATATGGCTTCCAACTGAGGTTAAAGACGGAGACAGTATCGATCTTCCATTTATATATACTGACAACAACTGGGAAAGGAGGCTTTTTGGAAGCTCCTTGGATCTACAGGCTGGGTTTTATACCGTGAAGATTATATTGAAGTTTAACGGGCAATCAAAAAGAATTAAAAGTTCCCTTTCTTTTTATCCACAAAATCAGTGCGGTTGACTTCTTTTTGTATAGTTTCTAAATTGCCATAGGCATAAATTGGGCTTCTCTGTTTTTGAAATCTGTTAAGGTGAGCAAAAGCTTTGTAACAAACGCTACAGCGATATTGCTTATGGCGCTCGGCGCATTTATACCGGTTTATGGGGACACGATCTTTACAGTCGGGCTTTTTGCGTTTTCAGGCGCGGTTACTAATTGGCTTGCTGTGTATATGTTGTTTGAAAAGGTTCCCGGAATTTACGGTTCTGGAATTGTGCAGATTCGATTTGAGGAGTTTAAAGAAGGGATTAAAAAGCTTGCAATGGATAGCTTTTTTACGGAAGAGAGCATCAAGCGGTTTGTCTCTGAAGGGCTTAAGGGAAGGGGAGAGGACGAGTTTCTCGACCTCTCAAGGCTGTATCAAGATGTGATGGATGTCCTGCGAAACTCAAGGTTGGGGGCGCTTCTGATGTTTATGGGGGGAGAAGAGGCGCTGAATCTCTTTCGGGAATCCTTTATTCGCAGATTAAAAAAGGTATTTAAAGAGGCTGGAGAGGGCGAGAGCGTTCTTTCCCAGCTTCTATCCCGATTTTCCAAGGATCAGGTTGCAAAGAGGCTCCGCTCAAAGATCGAGGTGATCGTTGATGAGAGGCTTAATGAGCTTACACCCCTTATGGTGAAAGAGTTAATAAGCGAGGTTATGCGCCGCCATTTGGGATGGCTTGTAGTATGGGGAGGAGTATTTGGGGGGATAATAGGATTGGTAGGGAAGGTAGCTATGGGGTTTTAGACATGCGATGTAAAGCGCCGCCCCGCACACATTATAAATACCTATATTACCTATGTCTTTAAGGGAAAGCCACTCTCTGCAAGCCTATTTACCACAGTCTCTTCGAGCTCCTTAATCCGCTCCGGCTTGAGGGTCTGTTTAGGGTTGTGAAATCGCGTTCTTACAGTAATGCTCTTTTTGCCGTTTGGAAGGCGAAATAAAGTAGCAATCTTTACATCTTCGATCTCTTTTTCCTTAATGGTCTTTATAGCATCAATAACTTTTTGTGCAGGGCAGTGCGGATCACAAATTACGGTACAGTCAAAGGTTGAAGATGGATATTTAGATAACGGCTTGTATTTTAGCGTTCGTGTGGGCTGTCTTTCAGTAAAGCTGGTTAAATCTATAACAGCCAAGGTTAGAAATCCATCTATTTTTAGCTCAGAGAGCAGTGAAGGGTGCACGGAAAAAACACCGCCGTCACCTTTACCCATTACGCGGAGCGTTTGCCGCTCTATCGGATGAAGACCGCACCAATTAAGGCTTAAAACGGTTGGAGCAAGATCTTCCATCGGGAGAAACTCGGCCGGAAGGGAGAGATAAGAGCACATATCTTCAATTATGTTAAGGGTCTGCATATATTTTGACTCATTGCTATCAAAGTAAGCAAAGGCAATGCAAAACCTTTCCCTTGCGAAGTTCTTTGAGTCTTCAAGGTATGCCCTTCCAATCTCAAAAAACTTAAAGCTTGTGGTATGTTTTGCATTTAAAGCTGCTGCATGTAAAGCGGAGGGTATAAGAGATGGTCTCATCCTGTCAGCATCTTCTGAGATAGGGTTTTTGAGTATAAGGGCCTCATTTTTAGTGTCCCACGCTGCCTTTTTAAGGAGAGCTGCTCCAATCAGCGGATAGGTCTGTATCTGAAGAGCTTTCGCCCTTAGCACGAAAAAATCTTCCAGTTTGCGTTCTGTTGACTTAGTGAATGAAAGCCTGACCGGCGCCAGAGAAACCACCGGAGATCTCGGAGTAATAGAGCCGTATCCGATAATTCTTCCTATCTCCTCTACAATATCAGCTTCGCATTCTATGTCTTTTGTTGCCCTAAATGACGGTACTGTTACAGCTAATTCATTGCCATCCTTTTTCACCTGAAATTCGAGGTTTTCCAAAATTGATATTACTCTGTCTTCAGCGATATCTTTACCTAGAAGGGCACTTATCCTCTCGGTCGATGTTTTAATGGTAAGCGTGGGGATGGACTTGAGATCAATTCCAGCATATTCCAATTTGCCTATAATTTTAGCCTTCGGACAGAGCTTGAGTACAAGCTCTATGGCTCTAAGTGCTGTGGTGCGTGCAAGGGATATATCGAGATGCTTTTCATATCGTTGGGATGATTCTGTACGGATCCCGATTCTGGATGAAAGCCTCCGAATTTCTGCAGGATACCAATTTGCTACTTCGATAAATATATTTTTAGTTGCTTCCGTAACCCCGCTACTTTCTCCGCCTATAATTCCCCCTATAACCAGCGGAGCGCTTTCATCCGCCACGACGGTATCTCCCGGAGCAAGCCTTACAACACTTCCATCAAGGGCTTCAAGCTCACATTCTTTTTGAAGCCTCTTTATTATTATCTTGCCTCCAGCAATCTTATCCTTGTCAAAGATATGCATAGGAAATCCTAGCTCGAGCATTATGTAATTTCCTATGT
>RFKT01000313.1 GCA_003694225.1 Candidatus Dadabacteria bacterium | reverse complement strand
GCATAGAAGTTTTTTCTCTTTTTCGTGGCTTAAAAGGTGCTCTGTCTTGCAGGCATCCACCTCAGCCTGCTCATCCTCAACGCCCAAAAAATCTGTAAGGAATTTCTTAAAGATCTTTCTCCTTGCATCAACCGCTTTTATGAGCTGTTCTCCCTTCTCTGAAAGCACCAAGAATTTATTTTCATCCTCTCTTACAAAACCCTTCTGCTTCAAACCCTTCAGGTTAGTTGAGGCGCTCCCAGTAGTAATACCCAAAAAACGCGCCACATCAGTAACTCTAGCATACCCCCTCTCTTCTCTAAGCTTCATAATAGCCAAGAGATGGTGCGCCGCACTGTGGGTTATCCTGTTTTCCTCAAACTTTTTCCAAGTCTCCATAGAGCCCTTCTTCTAGCTTGATATTACTAGCATTTGTTCTACTATTCAAGCATATACTCTTAAGCCAGCAAGCTATTAAAGTAATTATATTTGCTAAAGCGCTCATCTAGCTATAATCTAACCCTTTCAAATATTGTCATGATAGGAGGGTTAAAACTCATGCTTTTTGTTGCAGGGATGGGATCAGCCCATCCGGACATAGTAATCGATAATGCGTTCTTAGAAAGCTTGGAGGTAGGGTCATCTTCTGAGTGGATAATCGCCAAGATAGGCATCGAGCGGAGAAAGACTACCCTTCCGCTTGACTACATAATAGAGACAAAAAACTCCGATTACACTAAGGCTCCGGAAGTTGCAACCATGTCGCCTACAGATCTCGGAGTGGAAGCTTCTCTTCAGGCAATTAGCCGCGCAGGCATATCTCCGGATCAGATTGGGATGGTTATAGCCAACTGCTGTACCCCTTATCAAACCACTCCCGCTGAATCCCAAAGAATAGCAAAGAGGCTTAACCTAAAAAGAGTTATGGCGTTTGATGTATTTACAGCATGCCCTGTGTTCTCTCTCCATCTAAATATACTTTTAAGCTATGCAAAAGACGCTCTTCCGGATTATGTGCTCCTTGTTTCTACTGGAACACTGACCCATAAGGTTGACTATAGAGATAGAACAGCCGGGGCTATATGGGGAGATGGAGCCGCTGCCTGTGTTGTATCCAAAAAAGACGGCCTTCTTAAGGTGCTTCACGCAGATTTCATCGCAGACCCTTTACGGTGTGATCTAGTTGCTGTTGAATCATACGGGTACTTCCATCAGGAGGGGCGCGCTATTAGAAACTTCTCAGTGCTTCAAACAGTTAAAATGCTAAGGGCGTTAGAAAAACAGTTTGAGCTTGATTGGAATAGGGATGTGTTTATCGGGCATCAGGCAAACTACACAATGCTTACCCAGATAACAGGCAACAGAAAAATTCCGGATAAAAACCATTGGCACAATGTTATTGAGTACGGAAATCAGGCGGGTGCAAGTTGTATGGCTGTATTATCGCAAAATTGGGAAAAGATAACGAGTCCCCAAAAGATAGTTATATCGGTTGTAGGGGCTGGTTTAAGCTGGGGCTCTACTGTGCTTGAAGCATAAAAAGACTCATTTGAAAGATTTAGCGCTTGCTTAGCTTAGCTAAAAGCTACTATTATCTTTCTAGTCATGATGTATTAGTCTATTATGCTATGAACATTACTCAGTGTCTTACTCAGCTTTTCATTACCCAACTTTTTGTCCTATGCCTCTTTTCTTTGCCGCCAAAAGCCTTTTCATCCCCCCAGCAAGACACGCTTCCAGATGGAACCCCTTTTCGTGTTGATGCCCAGGGAAACGAGATCGTTGACTATATCGCTGAGCTTGAACACGCCGTAAGATACCTAAAAGAAAGGGTCTCTTCACTTGAGCTTGATTCAGAAAATAAGAACTTGATTATAAAAAGACTTAAGGCTAAGAGAAGCTGTCTCTCTAATGGCCTTAAAAAGCCTTCTATCTCAGAGCGGGACCTTATAAGAGACAGCCATCCTACTGAAAAAGCGGCACCAAAGGAAAGGAGCGTATGCCCATTTACAAAAGCCCAATATACAGATCTTCAAAACAGGGTACTAGAGCTTGAGGAGTCTTTGAGCCGTTCAAGAAAAGAGACTAAAGCCCTATATGCGAAGATCTCTGCTCTTCAATCCCATATGCTAAACTTTAATCGGGGGCTTTCTACTTTTGCTTATCCTGAGCCGGTATTTACATTAACATTAGCCTTTAATCCCGTTAAATCTCTTCTGAGACAACGGCAAGTCTCAAATTTGGAAGCTCTTCTAAAAGAGGAGCAAAAACAAAAAGAAGCTGAGAAAAAGAAGATTCTTGCAAGAGCAAATGCTATTAACCGGCAGGCTACACACCCACAAATTCTAAGCTCATCTACCTCACAAGGGAGAAAGGGAAGGTTTAAGTTTAAAAGCTATGGAGATGTGTATATCCTAACTTCAAGAATAATAAAGGAGATCAATTCAGCCTCTGCCTTATTAAAGAAGAGAAACTCTGAATACAGGCGCTATGCTTCAACAAGAAGGGCTATTTCCTTTAAGCTTTCGCCAGCTGTATCAAGCAGGGGTCGCACTCTAGGAGAGCTTAAGCGCTCTCTAAAATACGCAAAGACGGTCAGAGCTGCCCTTTACATAAATAGGGAAGTCCAGCAGATAAAAAGGAAGATAGCTGAAGACCTGGCTCTGATTAAGAGGATGTCTCGGCTAAGGTAAAAATCGGGTGAGTAAAAGACCCGTAAAATCAGGCGATTACGTGTTGCTACGGGATGAGGCTTTCTAAACCCGGGCTTATAGAAGGTTTAAATCTTTTTTGGTGTCTTTACTCTCAATTTATAGAATAACTATCTGCAAACAATGGATTATTCTTATTGATGGGAGTCAGGGTGCAGATATTAGCTGGAGCGGAAATAACATCTCGTCCCACTGTAGGAGATTGGATGACTACCATGCCTCCTGTAGCCAGAGTAGGGATGTGGGAAAATGGCAAATCGGACCGAGAAAAGCTCCACGAAACGGTTAAAGACGGTTTAAGGCGGGGAGAGCTTCACCAAGTCCTTATTGAAACACTTCGTATAGTAGATCCAAAATCTGCTCAAGGAAAGCATTTTAATGAAGTTATTAACCGATTTTGCAAAGAATTCATCCCTAAAAGGTATGAAGCCTTGGGCTTTAGAGACAAGCCTCCCCGTTTTCTCCTATCAGACGACCCGGCTCCAAACGCCGCGTATCTTAAAGACTCAGCCCCTCCGACATTTATATTGACAAAGGGGCTCCTGGAAAAAAGTCCGCAGGCCGGCAAGAGATTTATAGAGAGGCCTGAAGAGTTAGCTCAGGTAATCCTTCACGAATTCTTCCACTACTATGAGAGAAAAGAGCATCCGAAGGCTGGCAACTCAAAATACGAAGAAGGCGGTGCCGATGTTGTCTCTTTGGTATGGATGCATGAAGAAGGGCTCAACCCTGTAGCAGGCAAGGAGGTCATCGATAAACGAGCAGCCCTTCCAAACATTCCATTGTGGAGGCAATTTTTAGATGAACACCCGACCGATATCAATTCTATACGCGCTGCAGAGACTACCCTTGCAAAACTCAGACAGGAAAAGGGAGAGATAGGCAACATCCCTCTAAAAGAACCGTTTAGAGAAAGCGATGATATTTCGAGGGCTTTCTCTTCAGGGACGCATATTTCTTTTGTACAACAAAGGCTTGGGGAACGTTTCCAACATCTCACTCTTCAGGAAAAGATTGATGAGATAAAGGATCTAATACAAAATGGCGGTTGTTTGTATCATATAAGAGTTTCAGATCTTAGGGAAGTTATAGAAGGTCTTACTCCCGAGGGAGAGAGCGAAGAGAGGCTTCTCAGCAGGCTTGCAGACTTTATTGTTGATCTAGCAGGAAGGTCTGATATATCCGCATATTACCCCCGCGCCCTTTCTGAACTTTACGGTAGTGTAGCAAAAGTACTAACGGGAAGTGAATGTACTCCTGTAGGGTATAGGCTTGAAAGGCTTAAAGAAGCTACTGAGAAAATTATTAATTCGCTTAACAGTGCAAACGACGAAGAGATTATTACTCTATGCAGAGAGTTTGTAGAGTTAGCAGAATCTGAATCATCCACGCGCACGCTTCAGGGATTAACGCTTTTAGAAGGAGTATCATTTCCCTCCTTTCCCCCTCCTACAGAGCAGATAGAAGCATTTGATGAATTAAGGGAGGCATTGCTTGAAATAAATGTGATATTGGAAGAGAACGGAGAAGAGCCTCTTTCTCACTCTCTCAACAGTGTGGAAGATATCGAATCCGCCTTGGGTGAACTAGAAGAGAGGCAGTATGAAAACACTCTCTCAAGGATTATTGATGAGACTGAGATTGAATTTAACACGCTAACTTCCCTACTTGAACGCGCAAAAGTACCTCCAGCATGGCAAAGATTAAGGGAACTCTCTGAAGATGAATATGTGTACAAAGCAGCCATGCTTCTTGGCCTTTCTTCAGATTGGATCTTTCACGACAGAATCTTCAAGACAAATCCCGAAGAAGCGGTAAGGTGGATTGCCAAGGGCTGTACCCCGAAAAGGTACAGCAATCCTCTTTCATTCGCATCCATAGCAGCCCCTCCTATCCTGTTAGACAAATCCCACAATCAGGCGATAATTTTCGATGAGCGCGGCTTTATAAAGATACTAGAAGGAATAAAAGACGGTAAGTTTTACGCCTATAACACTATAATGGTAAGAGCAGGAGAGTTTATAAAATCCCTCTTCAGCAGAGAGGAAATCGGGCAAGATGTTATACGGCTGGCATCCACAGTATATTACTGCTCCGGCAGTTCTGGGGCCGATCTTGCCATGAGAGATCTGATAGGAGTAGAGTTTATTAGAAGAAACTACAAAATGTTCCTTGAGGTAAACAGGCATGTTCTTAGATGTGATGATCCGACTATCTACGACATAGTACAGAAATTCTTTGGGTTGCTGAATAAAATCCGGGAGAAAGATCCCTTGCTTTATGAGCAAATTATAAGAGAGGTATACAGGTTTGATGAAAACCCCTTAAATGCGGGTGTCGGAGTAGAAGAAGCTATTGTATCAGGTTGGAACTTTTCTCTTAAAAATCCATATCTAAATTATTTGCTGTCTCCTAGATGTATT
>RFKT01000312.1 GCA_003694225.1 Candidatus Dadabacteria bacterium | reverse complement strand
GTCTACCACGCCTTCGATATGGAAACCGAGCCTTCCAAGCACCCTCCTGTCAAAGTAAGCGTTGTGTATAAAAACTGTACGGCCGTTCTCTTCCAATAGTGTCCTTAGCGGGGAAAGATCTCTATAGGTTATATTATCGCCTCTGACTGAAGCTATAGGGTCAAAGATATAATTTATACCGTCTGCAGTTATCTGGATTAGACAAAGGTCATTCCTATCATCAACAGTTGTTTCAGTATCAAGCGCCAATACCTTGCATTTACTCAGCCTATGACAGGCCTTTTCAATTTCGCTTTCCGTATTGATATAGAGATATTCATTTTGAGGCTGCGCCGGGGAAGCGGAAGATTCTACGGTGATATTAGAAGGTATATCCTTAGTGCATTCAATTTGGCTTATATAGAGGTGTAGCTCTTTTTGCGGATCTGCCGCAACAAAGAGGGTTCCCGCAATATCGTACGAGTTTCCTTCTTTAAGCCTGAAATTTTGGCCTGATGCGGCTAGATAGCTTAAGTCGCATGTTATGCACTGATCTCCATCGGTAAATACTGCCACTAGATTTTCTTCATCTAGTCTTCGAAGCCTTAAATCTCTAATTAAAATAACGGGATCGTAGTCAAGCCTTACTTCTCGTATATGCTTTAGTTCAGCATAGATCCCGAAATTTATATCTTGCAGTGGTAGTTCGCAGTCTATAGAGGGAGCTGGTCTAAGTGATGCAATTACATCGGCTGCGGTTGGCATAGTATTGCCTCTAAATATAGCTTCATACAGATACTGAGCATCTCTTATATCCGTGGCTGATAGCGCTTCTGCCAAGAGGCTTCGGCCCTCTTGAGTACTACAACAAGCCTTGAGGGCGGGCACAACGACTGAGTAAAGCTCCCCCCTATTTGGGGCTCCATGTATTCCAAGCAGGTCAAATAGGGGCTTAAAGTAGGGCTTTTCTCCTCTTTGGAGCTCTCTAAGTCCCGCCCTTACAAGGGAGTTAAGAGAGTCTGTTTTCTCTTGAAGCCTCTCTCGGGGAAATCCAACTATGGCCGTATCAATAAGCCTGCACCAGTTATATCTCTCTTGGCCTATATTGCGGCGCAGTGCCGCTACAAGGTATAGGCTTAGCACTGGCAGAGGAAAGGAGCGTGATGTAAAAGAAGGCTCTCCTTTCAATGGAGATATCTCAAACCTTCCACAATTTCCCGGCCCAGATGTTATAACGGTAATAGCAGCGCCGGATGCGTCACATCCACACCGTATAAGTCCGTGAACACCTCTTTCAGGTACAGGCGCTAAGGGATCTATGGAGGATGTAGCCCCGATTCCTTTAAAAAATCGCGCTATAACACCACACGATACAACAGACTCCAAAGTGGACCCGTGCTGTAAAGCAATCCTGTTTCCTCTCAGCAAAAGAGACGCTATTGCGTGAGCCGCTTCTAATAGGTTTTCTACACTTTTTGGGTGTGGAAGATCTAAAAGTTTTGGAGAGCGCAAGGCCTCAAGTTCACTGTCAGAGATATCCCTTGAGGCGATAACAGCTGCCGCGGCGGGAGAGAGGTGCCTCTCGGCTATAAGCTGAGATCGCCTCAGTGGATCAAATGAGTTCGGAGAGAGAGCACCACGTTGGGGCGAGATAAAGTCAAAAAGGTCTCTCTGCTGTTCGGGCGGTTTTCTAGGTGTTTGGCTGTGGTTTATATCTCCCATAGTTTTTGATGTTACTCGCAAAAGACCCCTTACTCAAGGTAAGTGCTCTATAAATCAGATTTTTCTTTGCTCTAAGTTTGACTAAGATTTAAGGTTGGCGTATAATTCTATCTTCTTACTTCACTTTATAAAGAGGCGCTTTATATATGAGAGAGGTTTCTAAAGGATCTCCAAAGGGCGAGTTTTACGGGGCTCAACTATCCCTTTACTGTGGGCAAAGCGCAGATTGCGTTAATGAAGGAATTGATATACCTCACTATACCCCTCCTACAGTTTCACTCAGACCAGCTCCTGATCCATCGAAGGTTAGCCGTATAGCGTTGCGTCACGGCTTTAGTTCACCCCTTGCCCCTTCTATCCTTGCGGTAAGGGGTTTTGAGCCTGAAAGCGAAGCCCTTGAGCGTTTCCTAAATCCCACTCTCGCAACTCTTCCGGACCCCTTCCGTATGTTAGGTTTTAGGGGAGCTTTGGAAGAGTTTCTTAGATACGCCCAAAGCAAAAGGCCTATCTTTTTAATGGGAGATTACGATTGTGACGGAATCACCTCAGTGCTTCAGGTGCATCACTTCTCACTTTCTTTAGGGATAAAGACTGTGCCCATCTTTCCTGTAAGGAGCGTTCACGGCTTTGGGATGCATAAGGAGATAATAGCTCAAGCCCTTGCCAAGCACGGCCCCGGTCTCATAATCACCTTTGATTACGGTATTAAGAACAACAGAGAGATTGAATATGCAAAGAGCCTAGGCTTTAAGGTGGTAGTATTTGATCATCACTATGTGGGTGAATCGCGCTGCAACGCTGATTATGTTGTGTGCCCCGGCCAAAGTGGATGCGGATTTGAAGATAATATCCTGTGCTCTTCTGGACTAGCTTATCTATTTGTGTCCGCCCTTAGAGAGAGGCTAAATGCAGGTCATAAGGTGGATATGGGGCGATATCTTGAGCTTTCAGCCCTCGGCACTATTGCTGATATGGTTCCACTTTTGGGTACTAACAGGGCGATTGTAAAGGGTGGGCTTGAGCATATGTCTAGTACCTCGTGGCCTGTTTTCTCTGAGATTTTGAGAATTCAAAGAGGCGCACCTGTATGGGCATCTGATGTTGCATTTGGACTTCAACCACATATAAACGCTGTTGGAAGGCTTGGTGATGTAAATCAAGTGGCTATGGGGCTTTTAACTTCTGATATGCTTACTGCCCTTGAGGTTTCAGAGAAGCTAGATACCTTTAACCTTGAAAGGCAATCGCTAGAGAGAAGCTGCGCAAATGATGTTTTGAGAGATCTTGGAAGGGCTAGCGCTCTCCCAGATGTTATAGTTAGAAGCGGAACGGGATTCCATCCGGGAGTCGTTGGAATTGTCTGCTCAAGGCTTGTAGAGCTATATAGAAGGCCTGCTCTTCTCTTTGCTGAGAAAGATGGTGTGCTGACCGGTTCTGGGAGATCTATCCCCGGCTTTAACCTAATAGAGGCTTTATGTGGCTGTTCAGATCTCTTTTTAAAGTTTGGCGGCCATCCCGCTGCGGTTGGAGCCACATTAGTTAAGGACAACCTGCCTCAGCTTCAGAAAGCCCTTTCAGCAGCTTTTTGCATGGAGCGTTCATTGGGCAAGGTGGCTTTACCGGCTATAGAAGTGGATTTAAGCCTTTCGCTTCAGGATATTACACCTGAAGGGGTGTTAGAACTTTATAGATTGGATCCATTCGGGGTCGGAAATCCTCCGCCAGTTGTAAGAATCAGTGGATTGTGCGTGGAGAGAAAAGATCGCTTTGGAACCTTTCGAGACCATACCTCTTTTGTGCTTACAGACGGAAGCAGCCGCATTAATGGGGTGCAGTGGCATTGGGAGAGGGGTGGTGTAAGGGTTGGAGATAGGGTTACAGCGGTGGGCACTCCCGTAGTGAGTAGATTTAGCGGACAGGTGGAGCTTGATATTGAGGTATTAACCGTTGAGTGAGGGGTATACCTGATGGAGTTTCAAAGAGAACCTTTTCCACTTTATACGCCTGTTGAAGGCACTCTCCCTAAGCCACCAGGAGAGCTTGTGCAGGGTATGCTCTTTAAGGATTCAGATGGTTCTCATGGCTCAGAGCTTAGAGTGCCACATAATTTAACCGAGTTTATGGCTCTTGCGGGAGTGGATCGCGTTTTAAATCGACATGGCTTTAAGTTTATTCGTGCTCAGATTGAGGCGATTCTGAAGATCCATCGCTTTCAAAAAGCTGTAGTTGCATCCCCTACAGGCACTGGCAAGACCTACCTTGCTCTTGCAGCTGCAGCACGCCTCATTCAAGAAGGAAAGAGGGTGCTTTTTGTTACACGGCAGGTAAAGCTTGTAGAGCAGGTGCTTGAAAATGCAGAAGATGTTCTTAATTTGGGAGATTTTAAGAAGGCAGCTC
>RFKT01000311.1 GCA_003694225.1 Candidatus Dadabacteria bacterium | reverse complement strand
TCCTCATCCTCTCTTCAATTTCCTTAAGATCCTCTTCTGAAATAGGGTTATCAAAGTCAAAATCATAGTAGCAGCCCGTATCAATGGGCGGTCCAAACCCAAGCTTAGTTCCCGGTCGAATCTCAAGGACAGCTTGAGCTAAAACATGCGCCAAAGAGTGCCTGATCTTAAAAAGATTGTCTTTCTCATTTTCTTGCATAATTTACCCTCTTATAGCCAATGTATAATCTTTGCTGTAAAATGTCTAGATCGCTATTGAGCAACTAAGAGCTCTTTTGCTGTCATGCGTGATGCCTCAGTGACCTTATGCCCCGAAAGCATTCTTGCTATCTCTTCTACCCTCTCTTCCTCCTGCTCGAGAGGGACAATCTCTGCGATGCCATCAGCCTTCCTTACTAGAAGATGAGAATCAGCTAGGGATGCAACCTGAGGTAGATGAGTAACAGTGATAACCTGACACCGTTTCGAAATCGATTTTAGCTTCTCTCCGACTGATCTCGCTACTGAACCTGAAACCCCCGTATCAACCTCATCAAAAACCAATACCGACGCATGTGACTTACCCCCAATAACAGCCCTTATTGCAAGCATTATACGAGAAAGCTCTCCTCCTGAAGCCACTTGCCTTAATGGCTTTATGGGCTCTCCCTTATTCGTAGAGATCAAAAAGCGAACATGGTCAATCCCTTTTGGAGATGGCTGAGCTTGTGTTACCTCTACTGTAAAACTGGCGCCTTTCATATTGAGATCTGAAAGTTCTTTTTTGATCTCCTTGGCAAGCCATTTTGCGGCCTTTTTTCTTGCATCAGTAAGAAGAGAAGCCTTATTTTTAAAGTTATCCATCAAAATCTGAGTCTCCTTCCTTAATTCATCTAAGGAAAGCGCATCCCCAATATCTGAAAGCTCCCTTTTAGCAGATTTTAAAAGAGCTACAAGCCCCGATTCATCCCGGCGATATTTTCTTTCAAGCCTTCTCAGCTCAGAAAGGCGGCTTCTTAACGCTTCAAGTGCTTCTTCATCTGTTTCCAAAGAACTAATACTTTCTTGAAGCTCAGATGCCAAATCTGAGAGATCTGCAATAGACGCCTCTATTCTATCTGAAAGCTCTCCATAGAAAGGATCAATATCTGAAAGCTGTGCTAACATAGCATTTATATGTCTTAGTGATTCAAGGACTCCCCCTTCCTTTTCGAGGCTCTCTATAACTGCTGAGCCATTTTCAAGTATCTTTTCGGAACTGCTTCCTCTTGCTATATCTTTTTCAAGAGAATCTTCCAGCCCTTCATAGACTCCAACCTTTTGGAGAGCAGATACGACCTCTGTAAGGTACTCTCTCCTAAATTGAAGCTCATTTTCACCAGCTTCAAGCCTTCTTAGCTCATCAAGCTTTTTGCGCCACTTTTCGTAGGCAAGCTCCACCTCCTGCAAAAGCTCATCATATCCCCCAAACTCGTCAAGAGCAGCCAAGTGCCGTTTTTCCTCTAGAAGCCATATGCTCTGATTCTGGCTGCACAAGCTTATAAGCGGACGGGTTATCTTCTCTAGGAGTGAAACAGTGGCAAGTTTGCCGTTAATATACACACGACTCCCCCTGGCCATAGACACTATGCGAGTTATAGCAAGGTGGCTGTCCATAGCGGTGTCAAAGGCAACCTCAGGAAATCCTTTGAGTATCTCATCAGGAACCAAGGAGAGATCTATCAAGCCCTCTACTTGGGCTTCTGCGCAACCGGATCTTATGCTCTTTAGATTTGCACGCCCCCCTAATAAAAGCTTCAATGCATCTAAGATTATTGTCTTGCCCGCGCCAGTTTCCCCTGTAAGCACATTAAGCCCATCTGTAAAGAAGATGGACTGGTCTTTTATAATGGCAAAATCTTTAATCCTAAGCTCTAACAACATAACAGCGCAGAAGATATTGGAGCAAAGCTAAGAGCCGTTTCCTGCGCCCCAATTTAGCTTATCTCTTAGTATTTGAAAATAGCTTCTGGAGGGTGATCTTACAAATATTACCGAATTTTTCGCTTTCACGATTCTTACATAATCGCCAGATTTCAGTTCATACCCTTCTTGGCCATCTATGGAGAGATAGATATGGCCGTCATATGGAGGGATATAAACCTTAAGTTCAGAGTCTAAGCTTAACACAAGAGGGCGGTGTGTGAGTGAATGGGAACATATGGGAGACACTACACATACATTTAGTGTAGGATGAACTATTGGACCGCCTGCAGATAAATTATAAGCTGTCGAGCCGGTTGGAGTCGAAATAATAAGGCCATCGCATCTATATCTCGATACTTTTTGCTCATTAACAGACAGATCAAGCTCCAATAGCTTATCCAATGTGCCCTTCTGCAAAACGGCATCGTTTACAGCCTGCATAGAAAAGAGTGTTTTTCCGCCCCTTATAACCTCAGCATACAGCATATGCCTTTTTCCAAACTGGGCTGTGCCTCCAAGTGTTGTCTCTATCGCTTGAAAAAGCTCGTCAGGAGCCACCTCAGTCAAAAAACCGAGCCTTCCAAAATTCACTCCGAGCATTACAGGAGTTACACCATCCACATACCTTGCAACACCTATAAGGGTGCCATCCCCACCGAGGGCAATTATTGGATCGCAGCTATTTGCCATCTCTCTCGGCGATATCCCTTCTTTAAGCCCAAGGGCCCGCGCTGTTTCCTCTTCACAAACAACATGATGGTCGTTATCCTTACACCAGCTTAACAACTCCTCTCCAAGAGCTACGGCAGCGTCCACCTCTTTTCTTATTACTAATCCGAAGGTAGGCATTTTAGATTTATTTATAAAAGTTAGCTATATGAGTTAGTAGTCTTTACACCTTAAATTTTATACTAGTCATGAGAAAATCGTCTTTCTATGGTAATCAGCTACGAAAGGTCATCCCCGTAAAGATCATCCCTCACGTGAGCAACACGACTCTCTTCCTCAAGGCGTTTTCTCTCCCTGATCCTAGCCATAATACGTTTTTCAGCCCAAAAACCGCCATCTTCCTCGATTTTCTCCTCTGAGCGAAACTCCTCCCCTGCGACAGTAGCTGTAACGCGGCCGGGAATTGATGTGACTGTTTTATAAAGATCCTTTACCTCCTTTCTGCGAGGTTCCGGAAGAGCATCTGAGATATAGAATCCCTTATACCCTGCAAGGTTAAGCGCCGCATTACCTACTACATAAATCCCATAAGGTAGAAAAAGTACAGACCCAACAACCTTTGTGGCCGTATCTCCTAGTCCCTCCCCATAAAACCAGTTTTTCGCTCCAGCTTTAAGCATCTCCTTTGCATCTTGAGCTGTAAGATCTTCTCTGACAACCTCTGTCACAGTAGGCTGCCTTACCTCTTTTTTTTGCAGATAGCTACATCCGGAAAGAAAAAGCACTGCGGCACAGAAACAGAACAATTCCCCTTTTTTCATAAGCGCCTCTTTGTCTAAGTTCTTCTCCCTCAGTTATTTTGCACTATAACAAGAGATTGCAAAAGTATAAATTTGACTTCTCTATGAGACTTGGGGGTGACCCAGATTGCAAGCTAAAAAAGCTGGTGTTTTAAATGGTTATACAGATTGGTGCCTTACTTCAGCAGTAAAAAGCTGTGGCTGCTAATCCATTTCTTCCAATGCAAGAGTTTTACCCTTATCATCAGTGGAGTATCTCCTTTCCTTAGCTTCCTGCTCTGTCTTACAGTCTATGCAAAGTTCCGCCACGGGGCGCGCCTCTAGCCTTGCTATCCCTATATTCTCGCCGCACATAAGGCACTCACCATATGTCTTGTCCTCTATCTTTTGAAGGGACTTTTCTATCTTTTTTAGGAGAATTGCTTCACGGTTCCCGATCTTGTGTATATTTGCTTGGGAGATTTCCAGCGAAGCAAGGTCTGCTGAATCTCCCGATAGGCTGGTTTCAAGATCCGACTCAGCGCTTTCGCTCAAATCTTTGAGGTGATTTAAAATCTTTTCCCGCTCCTCTAAGAGGATTCTCTTAAATCTTTCCAGTTCCCTCTTCTTCAGTGCCATCTCTCTCCTCTTAACCAAAAGCTATAT
>RFKT01000310.1 GCA_003694225.1 Candidatus Dadabacteria bacterium | reverse complement strand
CCTCTCTGCCTGTATACACAGCAGGCGGATTAAACTTTACCTCTATTTTCTCTTCCAAATTAACCTCACAAATAAGAAAGCGCTTAAAACTTAACAGAAAATCTGTTTGCTATTCTTTCGGAAATTATCAGGAAAAATCCCTTACTTTTTCGTAATTGCCTTAAATAGCAGGAATAATTCTTCAAGCCTTAGCAGAGCCGCAGCCGCTATAAATGCAACGCCCATAAAGGCTGCTCCTGCTACAAGCCTCAGTGTAAACGGTGCATTATTGACAGAAATGAGGTTAAAAATGACGCTATGCGCAACAGCCATAATTGCTACGCATACGGATGTTTTCACAGCAGTTAAAGAAACTTTTGCATAAGAGATCGATTTAGAGCGCCTCTTTAATAGCACTCCTAAAATAATGCATGATATGTAAGCTGAAAGGGATGAGGAAAGCGCAAGCGCCACATGCTCCAGCGACGGAAGCGCCCCCTTTCCAAAGAGACTCTCTAAAAATCCTTGGATTGAGGCGACAAACCTCCCTCCCCAGCCGTGGTGCGCGCCCACAGGAGACCCCATAAACGCCACAGCAAAAAGCATTCCCGCTAACAGTGATATGCATCCTGCCACTGTAGGGGTCTTTGTGTCTTTTGTTGCAATAAATGCTTTGGCAAGAACACTGTTAATACTTACTCCCCACAAACCAATCGCATAGGCCTTTAAGGCATGTGAGGTTTGAAACGATGAGTACCTGTCAAAGGCCCCTCTCTCAAAGAGAACTATGGCTATTTCATCGGAAAGAAGCACCATCATGCAAGAAAGGGGAAGCATTATTACTGTGATAAATCTAAGGGCTAAAAGGATGTTTTTTTCATATTCTTTCTTGTCTCCCTTTGCAGAACTCATAGACAGAGCAGGAAGCAAGGCGGTTCCGAGCGCTATCGAGAATATGCCTATAGGGAGTTGGGCAATCCTATCGGCATAAAAAAGCCAAGACACACTGCCCTCTTTAAGGAGAGTTGCAAGTATTGTGTTTACAAATATAGATGCCTGATAAACCGCTGCTCCTACTATCGCAGGCGCCATCAATAGGGCTACACTTTTAGTAACCCTTCCCGCAAACTTTACAGTTGGTTTAAGTGAAAACCCCGCCTTTTTCAAGAATGGAAGTTGAATTACAACTTGTAGGATCCCCCCCAAGAGCACAAAGAAGGCCAAGACATAAGGCTCTGCTCCGGCAAAGTATGGAGCACAAAGAGCCCCTGCGATAAATACAAGATTCATGAGAACCTGCGCCAAGGCCGCTGTGCCGTAAATCTCTACAGTATTGAGAGCGCCCCCTATAAGCACCACAAGGCTTACAAAGACTATATAAGGAAACATTATCCTTAGTAGATCGGAGGTTAACCTAAATTTTGCGGAGTCGCTCATATATCCTGGAGCAAAGAGAGATATGACCTCATCAGAAAACCAGAAACAGGCAACACTCAGAAAAAGGGTCACTGTAATAAGCATGCCGGCACAGCTTGATATGGCTCTCTGTGCCTTTTGCCTGCCTTTATTTAACTCTTCTGAAAAGATAGGGATAAAACCAGCTGTGAGAGCCCCTTCTCCTACAAAGCTTCTTAAGAGGTTGGGGATGCGGAAGGCTACAAAAAAGGCATCAGAGAACATACCTGCGCCAAAAAGCCTTGCAATCAGAAGATCCCTCACAAAGCCCAAGACACGGCTTACTACAGTGATGCCTCCTATTATACTAGTGCCTTTGATGATCTTATTGGACATTTACCCACTCTCTTAACATTACCGTCAATTGGTTGGCAAGTGGCTGGGCTGCAGATAGCGTGTTAAGAAGAGCTTTTTATTAACAGGGTATTCAATGAGTCTGAGATAAGGGGATATTCAAAGACAAAGCCTTGTTCTTTAAGGGCTTGAGGTATCGCCCTGATGCTATAGAGAAGAAGCTCTCTTCCCATCTCTCCGAAAAGAACGGATACAGCCGGCTTCGGCATGGAAAGGAAAAGAGGCCTTCTTAAGGCAACCGCCAGCGCTTTTGAAAACTCCCTATTAGTTACAGGAAATGGAGAGACTAAATTAACGGCGCCGCAGAGTTTGTCGTTTTCTATTATAAATTCAAATGCTCTCATAAGATCCCGAATATCTATCCAGCTTACATATTGCCTGCCGCTTCCCATAACCGCTCCTACCCCAAACTTAAATAGAGGAAGCATTTTTTTTAGCGCTCCACCCTCAGGGCTCAGTACCATGCCTATTCTCGCTCTTATGACTCTAATCTTCCCTTTATCTAATAGGCTTAAAGCGCTCTCCCAGCTCTTACAAACGGAGCTTAAAAATCCACGGCCTGTTGGGGAATTTTCTGTAACTGTATCGTTTCCAGTGTCTCCGTAAATGCCGACTGCTGATGCAGAGATAAAGGTTTTAAGGTGGCAGTTTGGGTGTTCAAGCGCCTTTTTGCATAAAAGCTTAGTTGAGGCTATTCTGCTGAGCCTTATCTTTTCTTTGTAGTTTTTTGTCCACCTTTGAGATGCGATATTTTCTCCGGCCAGATTGATTATGCACGAAACGTTGTCTAGCGCCCTTTCATCTAGGAAACCTTCTTCAGGATTCCACAGATAGAAGTTGCTGTTAGTTGTTTTCCTGTTTCTTGTAAGTCCCCTTACCCTATAGCCTTTAGCGGCAAGGAAATCGAAAAGTTTACTCCCTATAAAGCCTGTTGCGCCTGAGATAAGCACAGTCTCTGTATTGTGATCCATAAATTACTCAGAGCGCAAAGAACTGTATTTAGCCGCAGTGAAACCCAAAGGCCTCAAATATCATGCAGTATATGTGTATGACTTTCTGTATTACTATCCTCAGAAGGGCTATTAACTTATCTAGAATCTGATCTATATTATCGCCTGCAGATGAAAGGGAAGAAAGCTTTAACTGAAATATTATAGGCGTCCTTCCCTCCTCCATCGCCAAGGCACTCTCTATTACAATTGCTGTAAGCAGAAGCGCTATTGCAAAAGAGATAGCTAAAAGAGATGCTGACTTTGCCTTAGCCCACATTACCTCAACCCTAAAAAGCAAAGACCGTGCGGTTTAAATAAACTCTCTAAGATGTTATTACAGGATTTTTAGAGTTGAAAACATAAAATCCATAATGGTGTATAACTACCTAGTTTTACAGGATTTATTTGGTGAAAAATAGCCCTCATACAAAGCTTTCTGACATAATCTTTGCCTTTTTGCTCTGTACTGTAACTGTGTTGGGGGGGCTTGTCTCTTTCGGGGCTTTAGAATTTTTTAGGCACACAGAGGCAGACAGGGCACTTATAGCGTGGGAGATGCTTCAGCGCCGCGATTTTATCGTACCTCATCTTTTAGGAGATATATACCTTACAAAACCACCTGCCTTTTACTGGATACTTTCACTTTCTTTTTGGCTTACAGGCGAAGTTTCTGAATGGAGCGCCAGGCTTCCTTCAGTTATAGCAAGCGGCCTTTTTTTGGGAGCTCACTACCTATTTTTGCTTTATGCTGGAGTAAGGAGGGAGGTGGCGGTTATTTCATCCGCTGTTTTAGGCTTTTCCGCACTTTTTTTTAGGCTATCCATCCTAGCTGAGATTGATATGGTTTATGCCTTTCTCTCTTCCATGACACTTTATATGGCTTATCTCTCTTTTATAGGGGAGAGAAGGCTCTTTCTTACACTTGTAGCTTATATCTTTCTAGCTATGGCGTTCCTTACAAAAGGACCCCCTGTCTTATTCTTTTTTGCTTGTGGTGTAGCGGGGCTTTTTGTATATCGCTTTGCGGGAAAAAGGCTTAGGCTTGCCCCATTTCTTTTATTTCATGCAATTGGTATTGCCGCAGCCCTGCTTCTTATAGGGAGTTGGATATGGGCGGTAGCAGAGAGGGTTGGGTGGAGTGATCTCTACTATCACTTCCACCACGAAATTATCAATAGAATTACAGGGCAAAATGGAGGAGCGGGAAAGATACGCCCATTTTACTACTATATTGGAAGTTTATTTGTGGGTTTTTTGCCGTGGTCGCTCTCTCTTTTTGGGTTGTATAGGGTTGAGCTATGGAAAAGGTGGCTGTTGAGTGTGTTACGAAGGCCCTTATATATTTATATCTTTTCTATAGTTATACCCTCTTTTATACTTTTTTCGCTCTCTGCAGGAAAAGCAAGCAGATACCTTTTCCCCCTATATCCATTCTTTTCGCTGTTGCTTGCAGAGCTAATAGTTCTTCTCCCCTCAAATCCCAAGGGGTTCTCACTTCTTTGCGGTGCCGCATCCCTAGTGTCGGGAGCTATTGCCGTTATAGCCCCCTTTATTCCATTTATGCTTAGATACCATCTGCCGAGTAGCCATTGGCTCATCTCTTTGGCTTTTATATCTCTTCCATTTGGAGCTCTTTCCTATTGGGCTTCAAAGAGAGATGGAAGGCAGATGGTTCTTTGGCTTTGCCTTTGTTTCCTTTCCTTACGTGTTCCATATGCCCTTGTTTATGCGGAGGTAAGAAACCAGACCCGGTCGTGTAAGCCTGCTGTAGCGGCTATTGACCGAGTTGTGCCCAGAGGTGACCCTATATATATACTTGAGATGTTTGAAAGGTGGGTGCCTTACTACTTAAAACAGAGGGGAAGAGAAGTCTTTAGGCTTTCTCCTTTAAGAGTAAAAGAGGCAGCTAACCGTAACTTTATATATATCATAATAGATGGAACAGAAGAGAGGTGGAGACTCAGCCAATTTCTAAGGGCCTCAAAAAAGCTAACGATCATAGGCCGCTATACAGTAAAGAAGAGGCCTCTGTTGCTTCTTAAAATACCCGGCAAAGAAGCCTCCCTCTTTAAGCCTAAAAGGATCTATCCGACTGTAACAAGCAAACCGTATTATTAATCTGGTCTCAGATCAGTGGAAGGAAATACAAGAAGCTGCTCTAATACCTTGATTTTCTTGCTTTTTCTAGGAGCCTGGCACCAAAGATGTGCCGGATATCTGTGCGATATGTTGCAGATCCTATCGGCTTTTACATAACACCTTTGTAAGGCTGCAGTGTGTGCTGCAGAAGGTTTTACTCCCTACCTGCTTAAAAGGGAGAACCTCGCAAACAAGGAGGAGCGACGATGAAGCGCTTGCTGCCCATCTTGGGTGGATTGATGCTCATCGGTGCCTTGGTTTGGCTCGTCAACGTGTCGAACGAGCAGGTGCCTGCGGGATACGTGGGCTACATCTACCAGAAGGCCATCGCTGGGCATTCCAAGTTCATTGGGATCATGAAGGGTCCCAGCTCGACCGGATGGCATTGGCGCTACCGGTCCCACATCGTGTCGATCACCCCTTTCAACTACAAGGAGGAGTTCGACAGGGAGGCAAGTCCGATTCTTACCTCCGACAAGCTGAGAGTGGGGGCGGTTGTCAACGTCACATGGCGTGTGCACCCCGACAAGGTCAAGGACTTCGTCGAGAGATACTCCACTAT
>RFKT01000309.1 GCA_003694225.1 Candidatus Dadabacteria bacterium | reverse complement strand
GCAAATTTACTGTATCTAGTAACTTTTCCATAAGACTAGATCTTTGCAATTGCAAAACTTCAATCAAGATGAAAAGTATCAAATATCAAGAGCATTAAGCAATAACCAAACAGTATATTTGACGCAGAGTAGGATCACCCCCGCTAGCTTTCAGGGGCAAGCTAACTGTCCCAACAGATTAAGAAATAGGATGGATACAGCTAACCTTTATTCTTTGGGTTCATACGGTGAAAAGTGAACCCTCCTGTTTTTTGCCCATGCTGCTTCATTATGGGCCGGATCCAGCGGTATCTCTTCACCATAGCTAATGGTGCGTATCCGGGACCGCGATATTCCATATGATTCCAGTATATTAGCCACGGCAAGCGCTCTCTCCTCACCAAGTGCCATATTGTATTCAGCAGTTCCCCTCTCATCGCAGTGCCCTTCAAGCACTACCTTAATAGAAGGATTAGCACGTAACACTTCAATATTGTATTCAATATTCTGTCTCTCTTCGCTTGTCACCGTGCTTGAGTCGTAGGGAAAGTGAACATCCCTAAAGGGGCCTTCGCCTTCCGGCCTCGGAATAGAGCCCAAGCCGTATCTTTCTTCGAGATTTGCATTAAGATCCTGCTCTGATAGATAACCTGGCTCAACAGGACTTCTTGGACCTTTTTTGGTAGAGCATCCGCTAAAGCTCCACAAAACTACAACCAACAATGCACCAGTTAGTACAGCGCTTATCAATGATGACACGACATTACTACCTCTCACCTTACAGCTCCTTATCTTACAACTTCTCATCTTAAACTTCCTATAAATTAAGGTACCACTTACCTTCCCACCATGCTATAGAAGGATATCAGGAAACGCTTCGTTTCAAAAGGGTTAAATCATCTTTTCACGGGAACAAATGATATGAGCGCAGGAAGATTCCTTGAAATTTACCAATCGAATTCCAAAAGGTATATAGATCACTTAGATCGTTTCTTGAGGTTTAAAAGTGTAAGCACAGATCCAGCATTTGACAAAGAGTGTCTTAAATGTGCGGATTGGCTTAAAGGTTTCTTGGGAGATCTTGGGCTTGAATCTTCCTTGCTTGATACAAGCTCAAAACCTGTGGTTTACGGCGAATACAAGGGAGATGATAACTTCCCTACTGTTTTGTACTACGGCCATTACGATGTTCAACCACCGGAGCCTCTAAGTGAGTGGATATCTCCTCCATTTGAGCCTGAAGTACGCAATGGAAGGATATACGCGCGAGGCGCGCAAGATAACAAAGGGCAGACAATGTATTTCCTTGAGGCATTGGGAGCAACCATTAAAGAGGGGTTGTGCAGGTGCACTGTCAAAGTGTTTATTGAAGGAGAGGAAGAAACAGGCAGTAGAGGAATTTCTGAGGCGTTCCCACAGTGGAGCAGCTTTGCCAGAGGGAATGTATTAATGGTGTGTGATACAGGTGTTGTTCCTTCGGGAGCACCTACGATAGTAATGGGGTTAAGAGGCGTAGGGGGGATGACAGTTCGGCTCAAAGGTCCAAGATATGATCTACACTCAGGAATTCACGGAGGTGCTGTTAAAAATCCAGCTATAGAAATGGCAAAGATTATCTCCTCCTTTTTTGCCAGCGATGGATCTGTTTCAATAAGCGGCTTTTATGATGGAATTGAAGCACCAACTAAGGAGGAACTTGCCCTTGCAAAGCAAGGATGTCCCTCTGATAATGAATACGCTGCTATAGTAGGAGTAATGCCTGATGGAGGAGAAGCTGGCCTTTCTCTTGTAGAAAGAGCGTGTTTCAGGCCAACTCTTGAGGTAAACGGCATACACTCTGGATATGGTGGCGCAGGTTCTAAGACTATTATACCCTCAGAGGCTGAGGCGAAGCTTTCTTGGAGATTGGTAGTGGGACAAGATCCAAACAGGGTGCTTAAATCTATAAAACAACATATAGAAGCTATATGTCCACCATCGATCACTGTGTCATTTACAGATGAATTCTCAGAAGGCGGAGCTATTAAGGTTTCTCCAAATTCGCAATATGTCAAGATTGCAAGAGAGGTTCTTACTGAACTCTCTGATCTTGAAGTTGTATACCGGTGGGAAGGGGCATCAGTACCTGTTGTCGCAAAAATATGCGAGGCCTCCGGAGCGGAGCCACTTCTCGTTGGATTTGGAACTGAAGAAGATAGAATTCATGCACCGAATGAGTCTTTCCTACTAGATCACTTCAAGCGAGGCTTTCTTTATGTTGCATCATTACTGCACAAACTTTCCTCCGTGCCCTTAAGGGAAATCAGTGTGTAACAGAATATCTAGAAGGCTGCACCAAAGTTGGCAATAAGTATTTTGCGCAGCTGAGCTCTAGGAAGTTTTTTGAGCAGAGTTTCTTCTAACAGAGATACTGTACAGGTCGTCATCTAAGGAAAGGCATTTTTTACTGACGGCTATTTATATTCATATCTCCACCTTTTAATGCAAGCCAGGAACCTAAAGCTACTACAACCACATGGATTGCAGAGATCCACATCCCCTTCCAGTTTTGGGTAACGAGCGCTTCATCATATAACCTCACTATTAAAAGCGCTGAAATCAATAAAATTAACAGTCCCAAGTGTCTTCGCACTAAGCCACCCAACTGAAAATAAGGATAACAAACACAACAACCCCTTGTTGGCTAACCATATACATGGATAGTCAACCGCTACGGGGAAACGAGATCTGACAAAATTAGATAACTTTAGCGGAGAAAATTCAACCTCTCCTCCACCATCTCCGGGTCATCTTCATACTGCCTTAATGTTTCCTGAAGTGATACCGGATCCAGATCAAGGTGCAGAGATACCCAAGCAAAGCTAAAGGGAAGCTTTGGCGTTAACCGCCCAAACAGCCACTGCCTCGCCGTTCGCACCTCATGCCTATCGCACTGTGCAGAACCAAAGGCGTCACATATGGCCCTAGCAAGCACCGCGGCAAGAAGATTTCTCTCCGGTTTTACGGGAGAAAGCGCAGCGCTCTCACTATCATTTGAGTTTAACTTGCTTGCTACCGACGATGAACCCATTTGACCCCTACTCCATAAAAAAACTAACTTCTTCCAACCTAAGCAGTTAACAGTTCGTAAAAATTAGACAAAACAAGCTTAACTTTAACTTAGCTAAAACTTTTAGCGAGTTAAAGTAAAACGGTCAAGATACTTTTTTTAGAACTTTACCTTCTTAAGGGAATCCACCACGCCTAACTGGGCCATAATACCCAGTATTTTCAATATAGAGATAGAATAAGCAATAACAGGGTTTTATGAACGCGGTTCTATAGAGTGGCGCCATACGCTCAAGGCCATAGTAGGTGATGTAAAAAGAGTTTTAAATTGAACTGCCCAACAAAAAATAGAGAAAATTGACATATAAAGATTCATACCTTAATATCCATCCCCTTGAGTTTAAGGGATAATTTGCCTATGCTCTGTGTTGTTACTGCTGGGCTTCACTGAGATTTTAGGTTAAGAGCGCTCTTGAGTACAGTGGCGCGATATTTTTAGCATTTTTAGCAAAGTTAATTTGTAAGGATAAGATGGGAAATAATAAATTATTTGTAAGCAACTTGGATTTTGATCTAACGGTAGAAGATCTTAAAAGGATCTTCTCGGAAGTTGGCCACGTTGTAAACATTACCTTAGTTACAGAT
>RFKT01000308.1 GCA_003694225.1 Candidatus Dadabacteria bacterium | reverse complement strand
CGAGCGCCCAGCCTCCTTACCTTATCAGGCTCCGTTATGCTCCGAGAACAAAGGTTGATGAAAAGCACATCGCTATCGTTGGAAAAGGGATTACCTTTGACAGCGGGGGACTCTCGATCAAGATAGGCGAAGGGATGTACACCATGAAAAGCGATATGTCCGGAGCTGCTGCGGTGCTTGCCGTTATGTCAGTCATAAGATCCCTAAAAATTCAGAGGCAAGTTACAGCATACATTCCAACATGTGAAAATATGGTATCTGACCGATCCCAAAAGCCGGGAGACATAGTAAAGGCTATAAATGGAAAAACCATTGAGGTTGTCAATACTGACGCAGAAGGCCGCCTTATCCTTGCTGACGCATTAAGCCTAGCCGTAAAAGACGGAGCGGATATCATAATTGACTTGGCTACATTGACAGGCGCGTGCATGGTTGCCTTGGGGGCGAAATATGCGGGGTTGTTCTCTACAAGCAGAGAGCTCGCAAAAGAGCTGATACACGCCGGCGAAAAAGCAGGAGAGAGGCTGTGGGAACTTCCCCTTGCTAAAGAATATGAGCATCAGCTTAAAAACACCGTTGCGGATGTAAGAAACATAAGCGGCACCAGATGGGGAGGCGCTGTTACAGCAGCCCTTTTCCTTAAGGAATTTGTCGGAAGAACTACATGGGCGCACATCGACATAGCGGGACCTGCCTTTGCATCGGCTGATGATCTTTATATTAAAAAGGGTGGCGTAGGATTTGGAGTAAGGACACTTATTAACTGGTTAAGCAGGGAATAGCCGACAGGCCAAAACCCACTAAACCTTACTTGGCAAACGCCCAATGCTAAGATATGAGGCGGGTCTTTAAGGTAGTATCCAGTGCATCGATCTTTGCCATGACAGCATCTGAGATCTCTGAATCCAGATCCATAATCAGATACCCTATGTCGTTATACGTGCCAAGATACTGTGAACAGATATTGGCCCCTGCCTCACTGATAATGCCGTTTATGGCGCCTAGCACACCAGGCACATTCTTGTGGATATTAAGCAGTCTATGTGCCTCCTTTGAAAGCGGCAGAGATACATTTGGGAAATTAACAGCGCTCGATACAGCGCCTCTGTACAGGTAATCTATTATAGCATTAGATACCTCAAGTCCTATATTCTTTTGTGCTTCTTCGGTGCTGCCACCTATATGAGGCGTTAGTATAACATTCTCCAATCCCTGCAATTCAAATTCAAAGCCTTCCCCATTTGACTCAGGTTCATTGGGAAACACATCTATCGCCGCTCCTTTCAGTTTTCGGGACAAGATGGCCTCCCTTAAGGCGGAGATATCCACCACGCTTCCTCTTGCTAAGTTCAATAGATATGCGCCATCCTTCATTAAGGCAATCTCCCTCTTCCCTATCATCCCCTTAGTGAGGCTTGTCTCTGGAACATGCAGAGTGACAAAATCTGATGCCTTTAAGAGCTCTTCCAGCGTGTCCGCCTTGCGCGCAGTCCCTAGGGGAAGCTTGGCCACAATATCGTAATATATGACCTTCATGCCAAAGGACTCAGCAAGAACTCCGACCTGCTGCCCTATATGGCCATACCCCACAATCCCGAGCGTTTTGTGCCTCACCTCACAGGAACCCTCAGAGGTTTTATTCCATATTCCCCTATGAAGCTGATAACTTCTAAAGCAGGCGGATCTTGCAAGCATTATGATCTCGGCTATTGCAAGCTCAGCCACGCTTCTAGTATTGCTAAATGGGGCGTTAAACACAGGCACACCCATAAGGGAGGCGGCACCCAAATCGACCTTATCAGTTCCTATACAAAAACACCCTATAGCGAGCAGATCCTTAGCAGACTCCAAAACAGAATAAGGTAGATGTGTTTTAGACCTTACTCCAATAGCGTTTACTCCCCTTATCTTCTCCCTAAGCTCCTCTATTCCTATAGCTGCATCAAGAGATTCTACAGAACACCCTGCATTAAGGAGATTTTCTGCTGCAGCGTTATGAATTCCCTCTAGGAGCAATACTTTATAGCCCATAACCTCATCTCCTCAGGCAGTTATAAATCAAGGCGGTGCACAAGACATAGAGAGCTTTTCGTGTCAGCGCACTTTTAAAAGCGGCCATGAAATTGCAATTCTAAGCTTTGGCGCAGTATCCTGCAAGGCTTTTTGCATAAAAAACGGTGTGTTCAACATCACGGATTTCATGGAATAATATTACGAAAGGATTAAAAATGGGAAACGAGGATAAAGGTGGATTAGGAGAAAAATCTCACGTAAAGCTCGGAGAGTGGCGGGCCACAGCCATCTGCGGGAACGATATTACCTCAAGCTGTCTTTATGTTACAGCACTTGCTCTGCTCTGGGCCGGACCGATGGCTCCCATTTCTATCCTACTTGTGGCCGGTCTTCTCTGGCTTTTTCGGGGAATATACAGCGAGGTTGTAGGAGCATTGCCGTTAAATGGAGGTGCATACAATGCGCTTCTAAATACAACCAGCAAGTATAAGGCCTCTATTGCAGCTTGCCTAACTATCCTTTCTTATCTGGCAACAGCCGTTATCTCCGGCTCAGAGGCCATTCACTATGTTGCAAGCGCTTGGCATTCATTCTCTGGGCTTTCCCTATCTAATACAGAAATTACCCTCCTTACAATATGCCTCTTGGGTCTCTTTGCATGGCTTACCATTAGAGGCATTGGAGAAAGTTCAACTGTGGCCTTAGGCATTTTTATCTTCCACGTTGCTGTACTAACTCTTTTAATCGCATTTGGAGTTATTTATGTAATCACTCACGGACTAGATCTAGCAGAAGCAAATCTGGCCTCGCCGCCTCCCCAGCCAAGCAGGCACCCCCTTTTATTTGGGTTTAGTGTTTCCCTCTTGGGAATATCTGGATTTGAAAGCTCTGCCAACTTTGTTGAGGAGCAAGAACCTGGCGTCTTCCCGAAGACTTTAAGAAATATGTGGATTGCTGTAACATTTTTCAATATTTCAATCTGTTGTTTGGCGCTCTGTATTATTCCCCTGCATGAAATACCTCGCTTTAGCGAAACCTTACTTGCCCGGCTAGCGGAAACGTCTGCAGGACAATGGCTAAGCTTTCTTATAAGCCTTGACGCCGCCATAGTCTTAAGTGGGGCGGTACTTACAAGTTTTGTGGGAGTTACTGGGTTAGTGCACAGAATGGCTATTGACCGGTGCCTGCCACAGACATTACTTGCGCAGAGCCGATATGGAACGTTTTATAAGATCATTCTCTCTTTCTTTATCCTTTCAAGCATCTTGATATATGT
>RFKT01000307.1 GCA_003694225.1 Candidatus Dadabacteria bacterium | reverse complement strand
GTTACTGATGAATTTATGCAGGCTGTAGTGAACAAAGGGACATATTTTACGAGGTATGTGCAAACTGGCGAGCCATGCGAAGAGTTGGATGCTTCTGAGATTTTGAGGATGATCTCTGAAGGAACCTATATATGCGGAGATCCTGGCCTTCAGTTTGATACCACAATTAATAACTGGCATACATGCCCAAACTCCGGGAGGATCAACTCGAGCAATCCGTGCAGTGAATATATGCATCTAGATAACTCCGCCTGTAATCTGGCGAGCATTAACCTCCTGAAATACTTGGATGAATCGGGGCAGTTTGATGTTGAGGGCTTTAGGCACACTGTGGATGTCTTAATCAGGGCTCAGGATATGCTGGTTGATAACTCAAGTTATCCCTTTGAAAAGATAGGGGAGACTGCCCGTGCATTCCGCCAACTTGGTCTTGGTTATGCAAATCTTGGCGCACTGCTTATGAGCCTTGGGCTTCCATACGATTCAGATGACGGAAGAAAATGGGCGGCTTCCATAACAGCTCTGATGACAGGACAGGCATATCTGACCAGTGCCGAGTTGGCTGAGCGTATAGGTCCATTTGCTGGGTATAAGGTAAATGCTGAGCCGATGCTCAGGGTTATCTCTATGCATAGAGAAAAGGCGTTGGAGTTAAAACCTAATGGTGCTCCAGAGTATTTGGTAGAAGCGGCCCAAAACGTGTGGGATTTGGCGTTAGAAAAAGGCAGAAAATTTGGCTATAGAAATTCACAGGCAACTGTGCTTGCGCCTACAGGTACGATCTCCTTTATGATGGATTGCGATACAACAGGGATTGAGCCTGATATAAGCCTCATTAAGTATAAGCAGCTTTCAGATGGAGGCTTGATAAAGATAGTTAATCGTAGCGTAGAGAGGGCGCTTAGGAATCTTGGCTATAGTGAAGGCGAGATCTCAAGCATCCTAGAGTGGATAGATGAGCATGACACCATTGAAGGCGCTCCGGCATTAAAAGAAGAGCATCTGCCGATCTTTGACTGCGCTTTGAAACCTGCAGGAGGAAAGAGATCCATCCACTATATGGGGCACCTTAAGATGATGGCTGCAGCTCAGCCGTTTATTTCAGGTGCTATTTCAAAAACGGTAAATCTGCCTCAAGATATAACTGTCGAAGAGATCTTTGACACCTATGTTAAGGCTTGGGAGATGGGATTAAAGGCTGTCGCTCTTTATAGAGATGGTTCAAAGAGAACGCAGCCGCTCTCTGCAGGGAGTAGTGTGTCTTCTGGCAAGGGCAAAGGCGATGTTGCTACCGTTCCTGCCAGACGTAGGCTTCCTGATGAAAGGCGGTCTATTACCCACAAGATGAATGTGGGTGGCTTAGAAGGATATCTGACGGTGGGGCTGTATGATGATGGAAAGCCAGGTGAGATATTCCTAGTTGTTGCAAAAGAAGGCTCGACGCTATCAGGCATAATGGATGCCTTTGCTACTGCTGTGTCGATAGCCCTTCAATATGGTGTGCCACTTTCTGCGTTAGTGAAGAAATTTTCACATATGAGGTTTGAGCCGTCTGGCTTTACACAAAATCCTCAGATTCCAATGGCGAAATCTATAATCGATTATGTTTTCCGGTGGTTGGGCGCTAAATTCCTTACGCCGGAAGAGTGTAAAGAGCTGGGTCTTATTAAGCCTGTGACAGATAAAGCGGCTGAAGAAAGCAAGTCTAATCTGGAAGAGAACCCTCAGAAAGAGCCCGGAGAGTCTCTGAAGGTTTCTGGTAATGCGACTTCTGGGGGCACTTCAGCGTCTAATGGCACTAACCATGTAAATGGAGCGGCAAATGGAGGGGCATCGGGCGATGCAAACTTTATTCAGGACCCAAAATCGCTTATTATGAGTACGTTTCAGAACTCGCTTGATGCTCCGCCGTGTACAAATTGCGGCTCCAGCATGATGGTGAGACAGGCTGGATGTTATGTGTGCCTAAACTGCGGTGCTCAGGGTGGATGCGGTTAATGTTAAAGAGATATCTTGTCTGACATTTGAAGGGAGGAATCTCGAGGATCTCTGTAGGAAATACGCGGGAAACCTCCCAAGATATACCAGTTATCCAACGGCGCTAGAATTTCAGGAGGTAAGCAGGCCTTCTGTTGCTGAGAGTGCATTGGCAGAGGTAGCCTCTGATGGAGTTCCATTATCACTCTATGTTCATATTCCTTTTTGTGAGAGCCTCTGCTATTTTTGCGCCTGTAATAAGATAATTACTCAGGATGAATCTCTAAAGGAAGAGTACCTTGAGTTGTTAAAGGCTGAGCTTGGTTTAATACAGGAATCCTACGGGGGTATCCCCCCCATAAGCCAAGTTCACTTAGGAGGAGGGTCTCCAAGCTATCTTTCTACAAACCAACTTCAGAGGCTATGTGATATTTTGGAGTCTCACTTGGAGATACTTCCTAATGCCGAAAAAAGCATAGAAGCCGATCCGCGCACTTTTGATAGGGATAAAGCAGCGCTCCTATACTCGCGTGGGTTTACTAGAGTAAGCTTAGGGGTTCAGGACTTTGACCCGATGGTTCAAGATATAGTAAACCGCAGACAGCCATATGAGATGACGGTAGATGCCATATCATATCTGAACGAGATAGGATTTAACGGCATAAACCTTGATCTTATCTACGGACTGCCGGGTCAGACGATAACATCCTTTCGAAGCACTATAGAGAGGCTTATAGGGATTAAACCTGACAGAATAGCCATGTACGGGTATGCCCATGTAAAGTGGAAGGTAAAGGTTCAGCATGTCCTAAGAAAACACGGCGTGCCGGGGCCCTTGGAGCGGATCAGTCTTTTTGTAATGGCGGTAGAGATGCTAACTGATGCGGGTTATGACTATATAGGCTTGGATCACTTTGCCATGCCTGATGATGAGCTTTCCCAAGCCTGTAAAGAAAAAAGGCTTAGAAGAAATTTTATGGGATATACAACGATTAAAGGTGGTGGAGTGCTTGGATTGGGGCTTTCCTCGATATCCGATCTAAGCGGAGTTATATATCAGAACTTTTCTGATTTGGGCTCTTATAGAAATATGCTAGGCAAGAAAGTACTGCCTGTACGAAGGGCTATAGAAAGGACTTGGGAGGATAAGGTTAGAGCAAGCATCATAGAGAATATCATGTGTAATAGGGGTGTCAGCCTTAAGGATCTTATAAGTGTCTAT
>RFKT01000306.1 GCA_003694225.1 Candidatus Dadabacteria bacterium | reverse complement strand
CGGCATATCTGTGGGTGAGGGAGAAAATCTGCTTCTCATAGCAGGACCTTGCCAGATAGAATCTCTTGAACACTGTATTTTTGTTGCTGAGTCATTGATGGGTCAGCTTAATGGCACGGGTGTTAATTTGGTCTTCAAGGCGTCTTTTGATAAGGCTAATCGCACCTCTATTGGTTCGCGGAGAGGGCCTGGTATAGATGAAGGGCTTGCTGTTTTAGCAAGGGTAAAGGAAGAGACCGGGCTTCCCATTCTTACAGATATTCATCATCCGGAGCAGGCATGTCGCGCTGCTGAAGTAGCTGATGTTATCCAGATCCCCGCTTTTTTATGCAGACAGACTGATTTGCTGGTTGCTGCAGGCAAGACCGGCAAGGCTGTTCACATTAAGAAAGGGCAATTTATGCATCCGGAGGATATGCGCTATGCGGCTGAAAAGGTTGCTTCTACTGGAAATGAAAAGGTTATTCTGTGTGAAAGGGGTACGACTCACGGCTATAGGGATCTGGTGGTTGATATGCGAGGTTTGGTCATTATGAAAGAGACCGGATATCCTGTTATTTTTGATGCAACTCATAGTGTTCAGCTTTTAGGAGGAGCAGGAGGATCTTCAGGAGGGGTACGAAAATATTCTGAGCCACTTGCAAAAGCGGCAGTAGCTGTCGGTGTAGATGGGATTTTTATTGAGTGCCATGAGAATCCGAGTTTAGCCCCATCTGATGGGGATATAATGTTTCAATTGGAAGGTGTTGGAGAGCTTGTCCGGCAACTTTTGGCTATTCGCCGCTCGTTGGCAAGATAGGGCATACGTGCGTTGTGGAAATAAGATAAATCCTCTGTTATAGCAATAATGTGCTGGGGACGTGCTTAATGAGGTTATCAAGGACTAACAGTAGGATGATAGTTGTGTTAGCGGTCCTGCTGTTTGTAGGAGGGGGCGCTTATCTCTTGAGCAGGGGAAAGCAGAGCAATTTTGTGGGCAAACTTGTTAAGGGGAGAGCGGAAAAACTGCTTTCTCTAGGATCTGCATTTGTTCTGAACAATTTCCATCGCATTGAGATGAAGGGAAATAGGAAAAAATGGGAGGTTAGGGCTAAACGCGGCCAGTACTTTGCTGGAGAGCAAAAGACCGTTTTGAGCGCCCTTGAGTTTACCCTGTATAGGGACAACGGAGAGGTTGTCATAGTTGATGCAGACAAAGGAGAACTGGAATTTGATGGCAATGAACTTTTCTATGCTAAGCTTACAGGAAACGTTGTGATAAAGTTAGGTAACAAAATGTCTATATATTCGGATAAGGCGTTTTATGATAATACGTCAAATTCAGTTTTTACTCCGGGATATGCCAGGATCGTAAGTGATAAGCTGACGATCAAAGGGGTCGAATTAAGCTTTGATTTGACCACTAAGGTTGCCACCTTTCAAGACTCTGTAGAGACCTTCATCAAGGGCAGAAATGGCAAGAATGCATAGAGGATTTGTTGTTTTTTACTGTATTGTGTCGCTTTGTTTTGCGGGCGCTGCATATTCAGAGGGGAATGGTTGGGAGGATCTGTCGTCATCCAAAGAAGACACATATATTACTTCTAGGAAAGTTGTTATTAATGTTGAAACCAATGAATTTAGCTATCGGGGGTCTGTGGTTTTACGTAGAGGAGATATGGTGCTTAATTCTGACAGGCTTGATGGGCGTTATAATGAAAAGCAGGGCATCGATGAAATGGTGGCTACGGGGAATGTTTCTATAGAAAAAGGCAAAAGTATAAAGGCAGTTAGCCAGAGAGCTGTATACAATAAGGAAGAGGAAACAATGGTTTTGACGGAAGGGCCTCAGGTAGAAGAAAATGGAAGTGTTTTAATGGCGGATATGGTGACAATTTTATTAAGGGAGAATAAGAGCTTGGCTGAGGGAAATGTCAGGATTAGGCTTTTGGAGGGAAAGTGAGTTCAACGACTTTGGAGCATAGTGAGCTATCTGCTGTTAATCTTTCCAAAAGTTATGGCGGAAGGAAGGTAGTAGATGGAGTATCCCTGAGCTTAGAAAGCGGGGAGATCGTTGGATTGCTGGGGCCAAACGGTGCGGGAAAGACAACCACATTTTATATGATAGTTGGGCTTATTGCAGCAGAAAGCGGGAAGATATTGATCAATGACATTGATATTACTAAGGAGCCGATGTATTTGCGGGCTAGGAGGGGACTAGGCTATTTGCCACAAGAGCCCTCTGTGTTTCGAAAGCTGAGCGTTAGGGAGAATATTTTGGCTATAGTTGAGACCCTTGATGGCTTGTCGGAGAGACAACAAAGTGAGCTGGTAGAGAAATTGCTGGATGAATTTGAATTGGCTCATCTCTCAGATGCGATAGCAAGCTCCCTTTCTGGAGGAGAAAGGAGGAGAGTTGAGATTGCGCGCGCTCTTGTAAGATCTCCTCGCTTTATGCTTTTGGATGAGCCCTTTGCTGGGATTGACCCTATTATTGTAAGGGATCTAAAGGGCATGATTAAAAAGATTACAGAGAGAGGAATAGGCGTGCTTATTACAGATCACAATGTAAGAGACACCCTTGATATCTGTGATAGGGCATATATTTTAGTTGATGGGAAAATATTGGTTGATGGAACTCCAGAGGAGATTTCCACTAGTGATCTTGCCAGAAGGTATTACTTAGGAGAGGACTTTGCTTTGTTAGGAACTGAGAGGTAACCTTTTGGGTGCTGTCTATATGAAGAGCGATAATCCATATATGACTCCTCAACAGGAGAAATACAGTAATTTTGCCAAGTCACCGTTTAGCCTATACCGTGAGCTTTCAGTGGGTAATGGCGGGATGATGCACTTTTTGTACTATGAATTTTGTACCTTGTGCTTTTCGTGGGTGCCAGGGATTTTGGGATACGGCATCCGTTCCTTTGCCTATCCAAGGCTATTTGGCAGATGTGCTTCAAGGCCGGCTATTGGCAAGGGGGTTATCTTACGCAATCCAAAAAAGATAACGTTGGGGCGGGGTGTTCTTATGGATGATTACTCTGTACTAGATGCCCGTGGAGAAGATGCCGCAATAGACATAATGGATCGTGTTAGCATAGGAAGGTTTTCTACTGTAGCTGCAAAAGGTGGAAAGGTTGTTTTGGAAAGTGGGGTTAATGTTGGATCTTATGTAAGGATTGCAACACAGTCATCTATTTCAATAGGTGAAAGCACGTTAATTGCTGCTTATGCCTATATAGGACCGGGTAACCACAGACAGAGCGATGATGGGCGTCCTTTAATTGCTGGTGATATGGAGATTAAGGGAGGAGTGAGGATCGGAAAGTATTGCTGGATTGGAGCCGGAGCAATTTTGGTGGACGGGGTTACTGTAGGAGATGGGGCAATAGTTGGAGCGAATTCATTTGTCAAGTCTGAGGTGCATGCTGGGGAGATAGTTGCTGGCAATCCGGCTAAAGTTATAGGAGAAGTTCCGAAACAATCAGCTGTATAAGGATTCTTTGCATGGGAAAGAAGCGCTTATTTTATATTGCGTTTTCGTTCACGGTTATAGCTTTAGTCGTATTGGTTATTAAAGCTGGCCGCATGGAGGAATTTCCTATATTTGCAGACGGAAATTACGCTGGCAGTGTGAGAGGTCTCATCTCAGGTTCTGATATCCCCATGTATCTT
>RFKT01000305.1 GCA_003694225.1 Candidatus Dadabacteria bacterium | reverse complement strand
TCTTCAAATAGATAAGTAGTTAAAGTCGGTCTAATCTCGCTGCATGAAAAACTATCACACCATTTGATAGAAAAAGCGGCGGAGAGAAAAAAACTATATACCTCCTAGTAAGCAAATATCCAATATATTCAATAGAATCTCAGAAATCCTGAGTTAAAGGCGTTGCCAAAAACCCTATGAAGCCTCCCCGACCTTGCCGGCATCTAAACATCTGGAAGGACAGTTATATTTTAAGTCGAAAAGCGCTTCTCGCGGAGGTGGAATTATGGAAAAGGTTTTGATTACAGGTTCAAGCGGATTTCTTGGAAGGCATTTAGTGAGGGAGCTTCAAAAAAACGCACCTTACCTTAGCCAGATACACACTTTCAGATCTTATGAATATGACCTTAGAGAACGTGATGCGGTAAGGGCATTACTAGCAGACAAACCTTGCGACACAATTATACACCTTGCAGCCTTGGTTGGAGGAATCGGCGCAAATAAAGAGAGGCCTGGTGAGTTTTTCTATGACAACCTAATGATGGGAGTAAACCTAATAGAGGAAGCGAGAAAGGCGGGGGTTAAAAAATTCGTTAACATAGGCACAATATGCTCTTATCCCAAATTTACCCCAGTGCCTTTTAAAGAAGAGAATTTTTGGGATGGGTACCCTGAAGAGACAAACGCTCCTTACGGGATAGCAAAAAAGGCCTTATATGTGCAGCTATTGGCTTACAGGCAGCAATATGGGTTTAACGGCATAACACTCCTTGTGGTAAACCTATATGGCCCAGAAGACAACTTTGATCTGGAAACCTCCCACGTCATACCCGCTATGATAAGAAAGTTTCACAATGCCAAAACAAACGGAGAGAGGGAAGTAGTGCTCTGGGGAGACGGATCGCCTAGCAGGGAATTTTTATATGTGGAAGATGCAGCCCGCGCTATCCGGCTTGCGGCAGAGCGATATGAAAGTGCAGAACCTATAAATATCGGTGCCGGAAGGGAAATAACCATGAAAAAGCTCGCTGAAACCATTAAAAAAGTTGTTGGTTACACAGGAGAGATTAGGTGGGATACATCTAAGCCAAACGGCCAGCCTCGTAGGTGCTTAGATGTTACAAAAGCCGAAAAAGAGATAGGGTTCAAAGCAAATGTGCTCCTTCCTATGGGGCTCGAGGAAACCTATAAGTGGTTTGTGGAAAATATAGAAAGGATAGAGGAAGAAGAGAGAAGAGAGGCTATAAGCAGATCCTATGCTCCAAATCCTCATGGGCTGTAGAACCGCACAAAGTTCAATTTGCAGGCAAGAGACTCGCGTTCCATAAGTCAAGGTGCGGGGGCTATTTTGCTGAAATCAAGAGAATCGGGATCAGAGAGCAGCTTTCTGCTTGCTGCTTTCAGCTCTCTAGTGCTGATTGCTGAAATTGATTAAGAGCAATTATCACATGTTACTGAAAATTTAGATTTTCCAAGCGACGGGTTTTTCCCCAGCTTTAATGCTCCTATCCTAAACTGCGCCATCTCATACGGCTTAATCTCACTGGGGCCATAAAGCCTTATAGATGTGCGGTAACCTCCGTGATATGTGACAATCGGATTTTTTGCGGTAACAGACCTTTCATTCCTTACATAAACCGTAACAGAACCGTTTGCCTTCGACATCGATACATCCGCTATCCTAAGCCTCGTTCTGCTGCACTCAAATTTGTACCGGGCTGTAGCGCCCTTATACCCATCAGAGCATATAACAGAACCGTCTGAGTCCTTCCCGGCAGCGCAATCAATTCCTCCGTGCGAATCGCAAGAAGTATCCTCGGTCCCGCCTTTGGCAGCCGTATCAACATTTCTCCCACCAGTGTCCGGCGAAGCGGTCTCTCTATATCCTTCAAGTTTATATTCGCCCCTGTTTATCTTTGGAAGCTTTGCAACCTTTGCGTTTGAAGAGCCCTTCTTGGTTGAGTAGTGCACAACTCCATGCTCATCGGTCCATGAGTATATATCCTGTGCAGCAGCAATGCCGTTCAAACATAAAAACGCCAATATAGTTAAAAGGAGCTTTTCCATCTTGGCACCGTCAGTAAGATAATATCCCTTATCACTATACAATACTTTTTATATATCCCTCTTTATCGAAGGTGTAAACCCACACAAACCGGCATGAGGGAGTAGTAGAAAATTCAGCTTATTAGGAGAAATACTCCATTAAAAGCACTTTCTTGCAGTTAGTTTTTGCTCCTTCTAACTCTATAAGCTTCTGTAAGTCCATACTCTTTGAGTTTATACAAAAGCGTTCTATGGCTTATCTCAAGGAGCTTTGCCGCATGAGTGCGGTTTCCACCTGTTCTTTCCAGAGCCTTTAAGATGAGATTTGTTTCAAGCTCTCTAACCCTTTCCTTAATAGATAACGAATCCTTATCTCCAATATCTCTCCCTAACGAGGTTTCAATCGCTCTAGAGCCAGAATGGTAAGCTGATATCTTTTCAGGTATTGCATCTAAATCTATAACATCTGAGTTTGCCAATATTATTCCTCTCTCAATGCAGTTTTCTAGCTCTCGTATATTTCCCTTCCACGGATATTTCATAAAGCATTTTTTCACCTCAGGAGATATATCTCTTATCTTAGTCCCTAATTTGCGGTTGTACTTTTTGATAAAGTGCCTAACAAGCGCTGGGATATCCTCAGGCCTGTTTCTCAGGGCAGGTATGCATATTTGAACCACATTAAGCCTATAGTAAAGGTCTTCTCGGAATCTTCCAGCCGCAACCTCTTTCTCTAAATCTTTATGTGTAGCCGCTAAAACTCTGATATCAATCTCTCTAAGCTGTTCTTCTCCAACCCTTCTTAGCTTACTCTCCTGAAGAACCCTTAGAAGTTTGACCTGAAGGTGGAGGGGAAGCTCTCCTATCTCATCTAAAAAAACCGTTCCACCGTTTGCCTCCTCCAATAGCCCCTTACGATCTCGGATCGCATCCGTAAAAGCCCCCATTTTATGACCGAAGAGTTCTGACTCTATAAGGTTCTCTGGAATAGCTCCACAGTTAACAGTAACCATAGGCTTGCCAGCGCGCGGTGAATTCCTATGGATTGCATTTGCCAATAACTCTTTCCCAGTGCCAGACTCCCCCGTGATCAATATAGTAGTCTTAAAGGGGGCAATCCTTCTGACCTTCTCAAAAATATCCTGCATCGGTTTGCTCTCACCTATTATATTTGAGAATTTTCCTTGAGAATGAGAGAGCCCTTTGAGCGTTCTATTTTCGGCTCTTAACTTTTCGCGTTCTTCCACTTTCTTTAGAGTCAGGATAAGCTCGTCAATATCAAATGGTTTTGCCAAGTAATCATAAGCTCCTCTTCTCAGCGCATTGATGGCGGTTTTTTTGTCACCATAAGCAGTCATAAGTATGATGGTAGGCTCTGTGTTAAGCTCCCTGCTTAGATCTATAAACTCCATGCCGTTTATGCCCGGAAGCTTAAGATCGCATAGGACAATATCAAAGTGAGTTTTTTCTAGGAGGGAGAGTCCATCTTCTCCCTTAGCTAAACTGGTAACGTTATATCCTTCGTAGCTTAAAGCCTCTTCCAAGGTCTCCCTAAGGGTCTCGTCATCCTCTATGACTAATACTGAAAGCCTAAGCTCTTCCATGCTCACCTCACCGCTAGCACCCCTTCAAACCCTGTCATTATGTGGCTTGATGTAAAGATATATAGTAGTGTTGCGCCCGCCAGATACGGGCCAAAAGGGATCTGATGTGTGGTTTTTTTCCCATAAAATACAATGAGTATTATCCCTACTATTGAGCCGAGTATAGATCCGACAAGAATAGTATAATATGCCGCTTCCGGCCCAAGGAAAGCTCCTGTCATAGCAAGTAGCTTTACATCCCCCATCCCAAGCCCTTGGGTTTTCCTTATAAGGTAATATAGGAAAGCAACAAGCCAGAGAAATCCTCCTCCAATCAATATGCCATAGCCAGAGGAAAGTAGATCTGGGGCAAACGGCCACTTTAGAATGCCAGTGAACTGGTTCAAGCCTGCAAGGGCAATCCCTATAAAGACTCCTGGAATTGAAATTACATTAGGGATGATATAATGGTCATAATCAATAAAAGATATAACTATTAAAGCACATGAAAAGACAATTACACCCACAGAAGTCGGAGTAAGGCCGCCAAACATTGAGACGGAAAGCACAAAAAGGGCTGCTGTAATAAGCTCAACAAATGTATACCTAAACGGTATTTTGTGCGAACAATAAGCACACCTGCCCCGCAAAAGCACCCAACTAATTACCGGAATTGTGTATTTCCACGGAAGCGAGTGTTTACACTTGGGGCAGATAGATCTCTTTGGCTCATTTAGGGTTAACCTTATCTGCTCTTCGCCCTCTCTATAGTACGGAGAGTCTTCGTAAAGCTCTTCTCTTCCTGCAGGAAGCCGGTAAATAATAACATTCATGAAGCTTCCGGCTGCAAGCCCGGCCAGAAGCGCTATAAAGAGAGTTGTTGTTGACATATCCATATAGATTAAATCCTTAAACAAAAGGTTTGAATTTTTTGCATACTCGATCAACTCAACAATATCAATAGGTTAATAATAGTGTGAATAAATCTGCGTGGCTAGATTAGAAATTTTTTCTGAAATCTTATTGACGGGTCTTTTGAGCGCTTTAGCGGCAGCTATAGATCTTACCAGCTGGAGCTTTGCTTCTATCGCCACTATCAATGCAGATTTCATTACAGGAGTGGCTTCTTACATAAGCTTCAGCTATATCTTCACTAGCGCGCCAATCTGATTTCCCAATCCAAACAATCTTTGGGTTTACTTCTTCCAAAAATTTCACATGGCTAAAACCTTCGAGATTTTTACCACTCAAAAGAGCAGCGTATTTCATGCCACTTCCAAGCTCTACAAAATTTATATAGTCCCTTAAATATATGAAATAAGGTGCAGGAGCCAGCACGGTATCCTTATTTGAAGAGTGGTTTCTTACACAGCGTGCCGCATCAATAATGCTCATTGCCTTTCCACTAGGGGTAATCCTATCAAGGGAGACAGCCACAGTTCTAAACCAAACCAAAAAAAGTCCGAACAAAACGATTTTCCCTGTTACCCTGCTATTCTTTAATACAGCCCATTCTAAAAATTCTCCGACGAGGGGCGAGACAACAGGCCAGAGAAAAAATTCATAGTGAGGGGGGATAAACGCAATGAAAAAAAGGAGAGAAAATACAAAGAGCCACAGGTATAAAGACGGCCTAAATGCAGCCCAGATAAAAGAAACAGCAACAAAGGCAAACTCCAAGCTATACCTAGAAATAAGATCACTAAACCTTATATACTCCCTTTGCGGAAAGGGGATTCCGCATTGAAGGCACGATCTCGTGATGATAAAAAAGGCCTCTGAGCCATTAGCAAAGTGAAGATAAATATAGATAGTGGAACAGATGGCAAGAGCACAAAAAAAGCTTATTCCGTTTTTAACAGTGACGGAAAAGCCAAAAAACTCTCTACCTAATATCCTTTTCCATAGTAGAGCGCATATATAAAGGCATGAAACTGCGAAAATCACTGCAGCGATATTTACATGGAACTCAAGCCCTAAGACAAGCAACGCGCCTAAAGATGCGTGAGCCAGTGCTGAATTGGTCTTGCTAACCTTCTTAAAAGCGATGAGGAGTAAAAATGTCACCGCTATTGCAACAGCGTCAAACCTTGCTGATATAAAGTGAAAAAAAACTATAGAGACAGCATAAAAAGCTGAGGCAAATATGCCTGCATTTTTCCCAGCAATACTAGAGACGAACCTAAAGCATAGCCAAAGGGACAACCCCGCAAAGAGATAAGCAAAAAGCCTCGCATAATGAACGGAATTGCCCGTTAATTTCAAAAAGATAAGATAGATCAAAAACCCATATCCTTGCCCACCCCCATTTATAAGAGTTCCGGCATTAGGCAATTTCCACATCTTAACAGAAAGAGAACCGTCAGAAGCAAAGCCAAGCGCCGTATTAATGTAGTAACCCTCATCCCAATTAAGGATTGATGGGGAAAATACGCATCCAAAGCAGAGGACAAGCGTAATCAGCGCTCCGGCATAGAGTGTTCTCTGGACTCCTTGTACCCTTAAAGAATCTCTGTTCATCACATTTATTGTGTTAGGCTTATACCGTTCTATTGTAAATATCAGCAAAAGTAGCTATAAAATCATCGATCTGTTTCATCTTGTGAGCGCTGTTTAAGATAAGCCTTAACACTCCGCTGGATGCCAGAATCTCCCTTGAAGGGACTACTTCTACCAAAAACCCCTTCTGAAAAAGCCCTTCAGCCACATCTTCTGCAATTCCACGATCAGAGAAGGGAATTCCCACCATCGCGCTCTCAAAGCTGTCTGATACACGGAGACCCAATTTCTGCAATGCATTGCGTATAATTTTGTTATACTCATGGATCCTTTCGCGCTTTGCGGGCTCAAGCTCTATAACATCTATACCCTTTGCAATCGCAGCTGCAAGGGGTGGCGGAAATGCTGTTTCATTCAAAAAGGTGTAAGACCGATTTGCTATATATGTCACAAGTTGTGTTGAGCCAGCGGCGAATGCCCCATATCCACCAAGTCCTGTCCCTAACGATCCATATATGCAAAACACCTCATCGCTGATATTAAATCTCTCACATGCTCCTGCCCCGCGAAGTCCCAAGATCCCTATAGAGTAAGATTCATCGACTATAAGCGGAATAGAATATCTAAATGAGATTTCAGCTATGGAGCGAACATCAACCACATCCCCAGTGGCTGGATTTACAGCATGGCAGAAGATAAGCCTTTTGTTGTACATTCCCGTTGACTCTATAGTCTTGATAAGGGTATCAGGGTCAGCGCTGTCATAGTGAACGGCATCCACGTTCATCAGGTACGCTGCATCACCAACAGAACCTTGAACGCGTTCATCCACAATTATGCAATCCCCCTCCAACAAGAGAGAAGAAATAATAGAAAGCTCAACTTGGTTTAGAGAAGAAAAAATCAGAGAAGCTTCCTGCCCCAAAAACTCTGCCACTCTCTTTTCCAAAGCAACGTGCGCTGACAGTGTGCCGGAACACCCCCTCGAAGAACCTGCCCCAATTCCGGAAAGTTCCACCTCCTTTTGGAAAGCTCGCCTAAAGGATTTATCATGGTTAAGATTCAAAAAGTCCCTGTTTGTAAAATCAATGAGATTCTTCCCTCTTATAGATATTTTGGCTGGCTTTTGTGATGTTCTTACATGGAACTCTCTGAGATCGCTCCTTTCAGCCAATTCAGCTAATTCTTTTCTGATCCTCTTCCGCATAAGGCGTATACTAATCCGTGTAAAACCGCAGTTCAAGAGGACAATGTTCTACTCGCTTTCTTTTCGAACACGCAGATAGCCAGAGAAAATCTCCATAATGGTGGGCGGAATAAATTAGCCCTTATCCATTATATCCCTTAGGATCTCTTCAACCACATCAGCTTTGCCTGTCTCTGCATTAACATGCCGCCTTTTAGGTGTAACTGGGGCGTTCTTATGGGCAGGGCTTCTCTCCGTTTTCTGTTCTCCAGCTATGAAAACTACTGAAACCTTTCCTTCTACAAACTCTACGAAATCTTTGCCGTAAAACCATCTCTCCTTACGACTAACCTCATATTCTTCCTTTCCATCAGGTCTTCCAGCGGTTTTTAACACATCCGAATATGCCATGCCCTTATGGACACCTATAAGGGCATGGCGGGTGGCAAATGCGCTATCAAAGCCGCATATAGAGATAATAAAAACTCCAAACATGGCTTTCCACAGACTCTTACTTGACAAAGAGCCGTTATTCATTTCTCCTTCTCCTGATGAATAGACACTGGACTGATACATTATACTCTGTTTTATCTGCACTTTTTGCTTTTTTTATACCAATAAAGCTATCTTTAGCCTACTGCTTCCTGATCCCTTTAATACTACTCTCCATTTACAGGGAGTTGCGGCTTAAGCGCCAGACATCAAAAGAAACTGGCATTTTAAGGGTTTATCAGCCATTTGCTATATGGCTGGCAGTATCTCTTATCTCCTGTTTCTTTGCGGTAAATCCGTTTACATGTTCGGTAAAGATCTTAAGATTATTTGCTGTTTCTTACATCATGAAGATCGCATATGACGCGGCGGCGTCGCGCTCTTACTCTGCGCTACTATGGCCCCTTGCAGCAGGCCAAGGCGTGGCTTCTCTTTATACCGTGATAGCCCCGTCCCTTCCAAAACACTACCAAGGCCTGCTGATAGGAAAGGTAACAGAATCAGGGCAGCTATCTTTAACTCTCATCATATGCCTAGGGATGTTTTTCCACCTCTACTACAGAAATAAGTTGCATTCTTACAGGGGGCGATTTATCGGTTTATTTATTTTGATGTCATTCCTGCTTTCATCTGTCGGGTTTCTCTCTCATTCACAAGAAAGAACCTTTTATATCGCTTCTGCTGTCGCTTCTTTTTTCGCGGTGGTATTCGCACTGTTCCTAGTCCTTAAGGAAGACAAAAAAAAGGCTTTTGCTCTGATATCACTTATATTGCCTCTTCTCTTCTCAGCTCTTCTTTTGAACCTAAAGCGGGGGCCATGGCTCGGTGTTTTTTGTGCTATAACTTTGATGCTCGCTGTATATTACAGAAAGTGGGTTGTACCCATAGTCGCCTGCATAGTGGTTATCTTTATCTCAATATCTCCTGTAAGAGAGAGGATAAAAAGCTCCTACAATGA
>RFKT01000304.1 GCA_003694225.1 Candidatus Dadabacteria bacterium | reverse complement strand
GGTCTCCACTATTTATTAACAAATCTCCACTTTTATGAAGTTCGGCAGAGTAGATTTAATAATAATGAAGAGTTAATATTTGATTTTTCCTTGCCTGAGGAATTTCTTCCACTAATATCTAAAATTGTAAATAAATCTGTTAAACTGTCGCCTGATATTGTCTCAGATATTAAACGAGGCCTCCGACCCGATACTGGAAAATTCAAAGACAGATTTTTCATAGGATTGGACGAATTTAGCCATCTAACCGCCGATGAAAAACGTCTTTATAAGAAACATATTAGGGGAGAGGATATTATCGGAAAATATAGAGTTGCTTGGAAGGGGGAATATGTAAAATTTGAACCTGAAAAGATGGCAGAAGGAGGTAAAAAAGAACTTTATGAGCAACCAAAGATTGTTATTAAAGAGATTGGTAAAAACTTGAGAGCATCTTACGACAATGAAAAATATTATTGTGCAAAGTCGATCCATTTAATTCTGGAGGAGAATTCCAAAGCCGATTTGAAGTATCTAACAGCATTGTTAAATTCTCAGTTGTTAGATTTTTATTTCAAGTCTAGATTTTATTTGAATCGGTTAGGAAGAGGAAGCTTTAGGTATAGAGAACAATTTTTAAAACAATTCCCTATCAAACTCCCTCAAACACCGGCTGAGCAGAAGCTTGCTGATGAGATAACCTCGCTGGTCGAGCAAATCCTCTCTCTCGCCAAGACTGAGCAAAGGGTGGAGGGCTTCCCGGACCCCTATTTTGACGAGCTGCTTGACTCCGGCGAGATCGATGAGTTCGACGAGATACGATGGACGCCTAAACGGGCCTATAAAGACCTTGAGCCACAGGCAGCGAAAGAGGAATGGGCGCGCGTCATCGTTATCGGCAAGAATGATGTCATCTCAAGCAGCAAGATATACAACGACATCCGTGAGAAGTATGTCATTGAAAGCCTCAGAGGAAAGAATTTCTCCAAAGACAAGGAGGTGATCATAAGGATCCCAAGGTCTGACTCGGCGATCGAGAAGATCTTGAGCCAGCTTGAAGCCGATAAAAAAAGGCTTGCACAAACACCCATTTCAGAGCTTGAGGATGATATAAACGAGCTTGTCTACGAGCTATATGGCCTAGATGAAGAGGACAAAAAAGTGATTGAGGAGTTTCTGGAGAGGTTTTGAAGATGAATAGGGTTTATGACAGAGATGACAAAAATGACACATTACAAGCTCTACGTCCTCACACCCGCTGAGATAAAGGTGGTGAACGGGAAATGATGGATGAAATGGAATTTGTAAGGAGGCTAAAGAAAGCTGGTTTGGAGAGGGACGAAGAGAGACGGTTATATGCTGCTGCATTGCTCAACGAGGCGCTTAAAGAACAGGGCTCAAAAGTCACAGTTGTCGGTGGCTCGATCGTAGCACTTTTTACCGCCGGACACTACACAACAGCCGATCTTGATTTTGTTGCAAAGAACCGCACCGCCGTAAAGAAGGTATTAACCAGCCTCGGATTTACAGAGGTCTCCAGCATCAGATACGTCCATGAAACCCTTGGCTTGATAGTCGAGTATATGGGGGAGAATCCATTAGCCGAAAGGATTGACACCATAAAGATAAAGGACCTCGAAGTTGATGCCATAAGCATTGAAGATGTTCTGGTCTCAAAGCTTGAGATGCTTGAAAGAGGTGTAGACACAGAGAAATCAGAGCGCCAAGTCAAGATCATAGCATATCTGCTTGGGAGCAAGATAGACGAAGAATATTTAATGAAGCGGCTCGTAAATAAGAACCTCTGGGAACTCTGGACCAGAATCAAGGCAGAGGTTGACAACTATGGACCCTGACACAAAATCACTGGCAAAGGCCCTCAAAAAGATATGGGATGCGAGGGTTGAGAAGGGCGAGATAGAGATAACCAGAGATAAAAAAGGGAGACGGATAATAAAAATCCATTGATAGACCAAGTCGTCTACAAGCTATATGGTCTGACTGAAGAAGAAATCAATATCGTGAAAGGTGATTGAGGAGTTTCTGGCGAGGTTTTGAAGATGAATGGGTTTATGACAGAGATGACAAAAATGGCAATCTACAACCTCTATCGGCCTCCCACCCGCTTGAGATAATGGCGGTGAGGGCGACGTTAAACTCTCACCAGTGGGTTAAAATATTAGAAGATAGAGAAGCATAGGCATGGAAGAGGAGATCAAAAAGGGCATAAAAAAGGTATTGGACGAGCTTGGAGTTAGCTACAGTAAAATCATGCTCTTTGGAAGCAGGGCGAAAGCCAGTTTTACAGGGGATAGTGATTGGGATTTTCTGATCGTGCTCGATGAAAGATTGAGCCAAAGGGAAAAGAAAGAGCTTTGGTATAAGATCTACAGGAAATTCCACGAGTATTTTCCGCTGGCCCCTGTTGATATAATTTTAAAGGACCGTGAAACCTTTGAATGCGAAAAACATGTTGCCAACACCATCTCAAACGAGGCTTACCTTGAGGGAGCAAAGGTATGAAAG
>RFKT01000303.1 GCA_003694225.1 Candidatus Dadabacteria bacterium | reverse complement strand
TTTTTAAGGTGTCTAAAAGAAGAGAAATTGGATATCTCCTATTTATAGGCATAAGCTCCGTTCTTACTTTATCCGTAGTGGCATTCAAGGAAACTGCCAGATTCACCCTTAAACCTGTCTTATAAAGATCAGATATTGCAGGTACAAGCCCGGAGGTAGAGAGGGTGATCTTTCTCTCCGAAAATCCAAGCCCATCCGGATCTGTTAATATCTTCAGCGCAGACACAACTCTCTTAAAGTTATGCAAAGGCTCCCCCATCCCCATAAAAACTATGCTTGAAGCCTCTATTCCAAGTCTTGATGCAAAGGAAGAGACAGAAAGAATCTGGGAGATTATCTCGGAAGTTGAAAGGTTTCTCCTTAAACCTATTTTAGCAGTGCAGCAGAACCTACACCCTAGTGCGCACCCCGCTTGACTTGAAACACATATTGTATAACGTCCATCCTGATTTATTAATACACTTTCAACGCACTCTCCGTCTTCAAACTCAAAAAGAAACTTAAAGGTACCGTCTCTGCTTTTAAGATAGTTTTTGTAATTAATTGGCTGGAACGATAGAAGAGATCCTAACTCCTCCCTTAAGGCTTTCTTTACATTTGTCATGCTGGCAGGATTGCGGACTCCTTTTCTGTATACCCAGTCATAGATCTGTGAGGCACAATAGCTTGGCGCTTTAAACCTGCTAGCTAGAAGCAAGGCAAGGGAATCTTTTGTAAGATCAAAAAAGAGAGGTTTTAGATCGCTTCCATCCATAATTTATGCGATTTCAGGGAAGAAGAATCTTATCTCTCTCTCTGCTGTTTGGGGGCTGTCTGATCCGTGAACAGCGTTTGCGTCAATTGTCTCAGCAAAATCAGCTCTGATAGTCCCTTTTTCAGCTTGTTTTGGATCCGTAGCTCCCATAAGTTTCCTATTTAGTGAAATCGCATCTTCTCCTTCCAGCACAGAGACAACCACGGGACCGCTTGTCATATATTCCACCAAATGCTCAAAGAAGGGCTTTCCCCTGTGAATATCATAAAACTCCTCAGCCTGAGCCTTGGATAGCTTCATCATCCTCATTGCAGCTATTTTTAGCCCAGCTTTTTCAAACCGAGACAAGATCTCTCCTATTACATTTTTCTCTACCGCATCCGGTTTAATTATTGAAAGGGTCCTTTCCTGAGCCATCACCGTTTCTCCAAAATAAACAGATATTCATGTATATAAAAACCGATGAGAGGCTACAATGAAGAGAAAGATTACTCAACCCCTTTATGGGAAAAGGTGCAATTTTACCATAGATTTAAAACGGATCATAAGAGATGTTCATATAGGCTTAGGAGCCTTGCTTATATTGCTCCTATCAAGGAAAAGAGCCCCATAAGCCTTGTAATCGTGCGTTTTCTTACACGGATCATCTCAGATACCGGTCGTGAAGCCTCCAGGGTTATGGGATCTACCTCATCTGTTTGAACTGCTTCAACTTGACCAAACCGTTTTCTTACAAACTCTGCTGTGCTTTTCCGAACTCGCTTCTGAACGACTTTAAACTTACCGGTTTCAAATCCTATTACATTATCATCCCAGTCACGTAGCTTTCCGGAAGCCTTTGGCTCAAGATCTACTGTTTTTTCAATGAAATCGGCACTTAAGGCATCTCTAGTCTTTGACATAGGTTCCCTCAACTATCTAAAAAACCTTTTATTGGCGGTTGGTTAGAAAGATATGCAATCTTTGTGCCCTAAATCTCTAATCTCTATGGCAAAAATGTTACTAAAAATTATGGGAGGATTTTAATATATAATTCTAGTATATTAGCCTAGAAAGGGGTATTTATCGCCTTCAAAGGGGAATTTGTGTCAGAAATTGGAATTGCTGTGTTTTTAGGCTTTCAATCGGAAAATTACAAAATGAAAATGGCCACATGGAGGTTCTATTTGCCTTGCGAGAGCTGATTTCAAAAGGGCTCTTTGAGAGCTTAACCTACGACAAATGATTCAATTGCACTGCCGCTTAACTTAAAGAGTTCACTTATTGCATCAGTGGTTTCGTCCACCGAATCGGGCGCAAAGTGGTCTGATACTACCTTTCCAACTAAAATAGTTTTTAATGGAAGAGTCTTTGAAGCCTCCTCCAAGACGCCGCTTGCCTCCATATCCGCAAAGTCGTATCGACCTTGACAGTGCACGGCTTTCATAAAGGTTTTGAGAGTACCTTTACATCCTCTAAAGCCAAGATTTCCCTCTATTACATATTGAGCGCCAGATTCATCATCAATACATATTTCGGGAACGACAAAAGAGCCTATGGGATATGCAGGAGAAGCCCCGCATATTCCTATGTTTAATAGAAAATCAATAGGACGGTGAAAGGATGCTAAAAACTGACGGAGGTTTTTGGAAATATTTTCTTTTCCTACCCCAAGCGGCTTTACAATAATCTCTTTCCCGCAAAAATAGCTTCCATCCTCTTGGCCATTTATCTTGAAAGGGGATAAAATTTTACATATCGCTTCAGCTTCAGCCCTTAAGGCTGTCACTATTACTTTCGCCACAAAGATGCTCCTCCAAAGAGAGATATCTTAGAGGATTCAGGCGGTTTTTAGCAAGTACGCACCTTTTATGATCTTATAAAATCGCTCTGGCTCAAGGGGTTTTCTTAAAAGCCCGTCCATACCGTTTAATATACACCTTTCGTGAAGCTCTCTATCGGTGCCATCGCTCAAACCGACAACTAATGCGTGGAAAGGACGCCCTTCCTCCCGGGTGCGAATATCGGCAACTAAAGAAAAAACCTCAGGCGCCATGCCATCAAGGTCTATTAACACTAAGTTAAACTCAAGGGCTTTCAGAAGAGACATACCTTCATCAAGTGACGAGGTAACGGTTGGAAGGATGCCAACCCTGTGCAAAAAAGCGCTTGTAAGCTTCTGGTTTACAGGGTCTTCTTGTATAAGGAGGACATCTATTTCCCTTGTAAAGTGAGGAGCTCCTTCAAACCTAAGCCATTCGCCTACTGTTCGCTCAAAATCAATGATATTCAGGGGCTTGATTAGGTAAGCTGTGGCTCCAGCCTCAATACACCTTTGTCTAGGATGCTCAGAATCATTAATAGTTATTGCAAGTATGGGGGAATAGCTTTTGCTAAGCTTCATCTGAAGCTCTCGTATGTGTTTTATTGTATCGAGACCAAGAGAACACTCAAATATTATCGCTTTGAAATCCTCTTCCTGAATAAGCCTGTAGCACTGATCAGCAGAGCTTGCCACCTTAATCAAACAGCCAAACCGCTTTAAGTAACTTGATACTATCCTCTGATCATAAGGGTCAGGATTGGCGACTAAAACCTTGGCGTCATCAACTAACTTGCTCATTGCCCGTTCACTTTGCTGGGAGAATCGACTTAGAATACCCTGATCATTAGATATTATGAAGATTTTAAATGAGCCCAAACCAAAAATTACGGTTTTGCCCGACAATTGATTTGGAAAATATAGGGAGAAAAGTAAGAAAAAATACCAAAAAGAGAACGTAGTTTTCTAAATGTAGCGCTTAAAAAGATGCCCCGGGGGAGATTTGAACTCCCACGCGGTTACCCACACATGATCCTGAATCATGCCTGTCTACCAGTTCCAGCACCGGGGCTTAGTAGAGAGCGCTACATTTTTATACCATATCGTTGATTAGAAGATAAAGGGAGCTGTTTAATTACTCAGCTATCTCTATATAAAGACAGCTGTAAAGAAAGAAGAAACGGTTTTACCAACTTATCTATTAAGCGATAAGTTGCACTTTGATTGTCGAGTTGCGGCGCTGGTTAAATTGCTTTTTTTAAAAAAGGGCCCTGGGGTTTTTTGCCTTTGGAGATAGAACTTAATAATCCCTTCTTCTTTAATAAATGAAATACAGCCAAAGACGCATTAAGCCCCATTTTGAGCGCATAGATATTCCTTATGTGTCTAAAAGCATACTTTTGCCTAGTCCGATAAGCATCAAACATACCGTTTACCTCTATAGATTTAACTTTCTCCTAACTCTTCACCTTTAATGTATACTTTAAGCCAAAGCTGGCTTGGGCTTATAATAACCTGAAATATTTATGGGATAACCTTTAGAAACCTGAAGCCCCGAACGGGAAGTTTTACTAAGCACACCTGATAGTAAGTGGGTGTGAATAGTCTTAGTATAGGCGTTATCCTTCTACCTTAAACACCTCTCTATAAGGTTATTACTCTCCATTAGAGCTTTGTCGCATAAGAAAGGGATTTTATTGCAACCCCTTGACAATAAAGATATTCTTCACATTTTGCCAATATACCTACACTCTGTTATTTTTCTGAGACTCTAAGGGAAAATATCTCCAATGGATGCCAACAACCAAAGGATAAATCTAGATGCAGTAAAAGCCTTTAGGCGAAAGGTAAGAAGAAAGATTGCCTTTAGAATAATTCTATTTGTTCTGCCGTTTATTTTTTTATGTGCATATGGTGCTGTGTATATCGCCCGTCTTCCCCGAGAGCGCCACGCTCGCTCATATACATTTGCGCAAAAGTTGAGGCTTGGCCTTGGCAGAGCTTTAAAGGCAACCTACCTTAAGATGTCTACCCCACTTCCAGATCCGAAACGTTCAAAAATACCGATAGTAGAGCTGTACATAAAGGGGAAAAGGCTTGATAAGCTAAACTCAAACCTTCCCCAAAGCGGCCGTGTTTTCCAAAAAGCGCTTCTTAAGGCTGACGGGCAGATTTATAAGGTTAAGGCAAGGTATAAGGGAGATTCCATCAATCACTGGGCATTTCCAAACAAATCATGGCGAATTGAGCTTAGAAATGGCAAAAGAAACAGGAAAGAAAAGGTTTTTAACCTAAATGTGCCCCGCACAAAGACACAGATAAGTAATTGGCTAGGGTTTGAACTTGGATCTGTCATGAATGGGGTTGCCGGAGGCGGGCCTTTGGTACCTAAGGCAGACTTTGTACACTTCAGGCTTAATAGGCTCTTTGACGGAGTAAGGCTTAGAGTCGAGCAACCTGATCAGAATTTTATTAGAGTTAGAAACCTTGAGCCTGGCACAATCTTTTCAGGCGACATCAGAAGCCGGGATATATACAGCGGAAAACCCCGCAAGAGGCTTTACAGCGACCTTTCTGCGTGGACTGTAGATTCCCCCTATATTGAAAGTGGAAAAAGTGCCCTAGCCTCCCTTATCCATCTTATACGGTATCAGCACAAGCCCTATGACTTTTACTATGAAATCGAAAAGCTTATGAACCTAGATGCGATTGTCCAATACATGGCTTTGCTGGAGCTTGTAGGAACAACGCATGTTGATAACACCCACAACAACAAGTTTTACCTTAATCCGATTTCCGGAAGATTGACCCCCATAGTCTGGGATTCTATAGCCTACTTTTGGGGCAACAACAAGGGGCTTGATCTAGGCTCGAATGACCTTTTCAAAAAGATTTTAAGTATCCCTTCCCTTAGGGAGCAAAAGGATCTCTATCTGTGGGAGGCTGTAAATGGAGAGCTATCATCAGAAAGGATAATTCGCATAGTAAAAAGAAAGATAAGGGAGATAGCGCCGGATGTGCGCGCTTTTCCTCTAAAAATACACGCTTCTGATAAGGGGATCTACAATATCTCCAATGAAGAGTGGAAAGCGGCCATTGGTGAGTTAATAAATGCTATTAGAGCAAGAGGGAAATTTATAAGACGAGAATTGTCAGCTACTGATGTAAGATATAATTTCCGCACTGTCAAAGAAGGATCTAAAAGCATTTTTCGAGTAGTATTTCAGGTAAACTCGAGGGCCGGATTCAGACTTAAGGGGATCACACTTAAATTAAACGCACAAAAGAAGGGGCAGATAGTAACTTTAAAAAGATGGGGGATAGAAGATGTAAAGAAAGTTATCAAGCCTCGCTTTTCCTCCCAAAAAGCATCTTCTACGAGCAGTGGAACGGTATCTTTTCCATTAAACGAAGTGCTTTATTCAAAGAGGAGGACCAAAAAAGGGGTAACGCTTGTGCCCGGTGTTTATGTCTATGACTTTGTAACAGAGGAACCCTTAAAGATACTCTCTGTAATTTCGATAAAAGGTAAAAACTCTATAACTAAAAAAGGATATAAGCCTATTTACTCCAAAAAATTGGAGATTCCTTCGGCCCATAAGCAGAATTCCATTTGGTGGGATCCGAAAGTTGTAACTGAAAAAAGCATTGTGCGTCTATCAGGGAAGGTTGTTCTTACAAAGGATCTCGTGATTACTCCTTATCAATCATTAGATGTGTCCCCCGGCACGCATATAGCTATGGCAAAGGGAGTATCAATTATTGTAAATGGTGGAGATGCCTACCTCAGAGGATCTTCAACTCAGCCAATTGTTATTGAGGGAGATAAAGGCAAGGCTTTGTGGGGTGTAATGGCTATAAGTGGCGGTGAGTGTAAAATAAGCAATGTAAATATAATAGGTGGTAGTGAAAAGAATACAGG
>RFKT01000302.1 GCA_003694225.1 Candidatus Dadabacteria bacterium | reverse complement strand
TTTAGAAACTATACTGATTGAGGAAATTTGTCACAAAATGCACAGCTGATAAAGCTATTCACCCGGGTTCCACATAGCAGATTATTTACACAATTCTAAACAGTATAATCAATTTGTTTATCAACCTATATCCGTTTTTGAATATTTGAGCGTTAGTAATCTGGTCAAGGAGCCAGTTTTGAAATGCCAAAAGGCCTGTGACAAGGAATATGAAGGCAAGATCTATATGGCTGACTAATCATCCATGGATCCGGCGCTATCTTATTAACCATTTGATGTTAAAGCGGTTTTTTTGGCATTCTTTGGCCTTTTGCCTTTCTACTATTATGGAATATTAGCTGGCTGTGGCGGTTGATTTATGGATCTAGAAAAGGCACAATCTCATCTTATGAGATATGAATCCGCATCTATACAGTCCATCAGCTTAGCTTGCGTCTTATGATGATTACGGCAGTCCTCTATGCTTCACGTTAAATTACCGTTTATAATTTTTTAAGGTGGTAAGGTACTTGGCTACATATAGACCTAGAGGAAGAGGCAGGTCATACCATAGGGATACACAGAAGGGTCGGCATAGGATTAATAGGTACATAACAGCAAAAGAGGTGAGGCTCATCGGTGAAGATGGATCTCAATTGGGAGTAGTGCCTATAGATAAGGCTTTGGAGGAGGCTGAAGAGAGAGGCCTTGATCTTGTGGAGGTTTCACCTAAGGAGAATCCTCCTGTATGCAAGATAATGGACTATGGAAAGTTTCGGTATCGGGAGCAGAAAAAGCAAGCTGAAGCGCGAAAGAAGAGAACAGAGATTGTGACAAAAGAGTTGCGCATTAGGTATAGGACAGATGTGGGGGATCTTGAGACAAAGCTTAAAAAAGCCAGAGAATTTCTCGAAGCTGGTGATAAGGTTAAGTTCACTATGCGTTTTAGGGGGCGGGAGATAATGTACCTTGATCTGGGCATGGAGAAGTTCGACCTTATAGCTGAAAGGCTCTCAGATATCGCTACAGTTGAGGAGCGTTCTCCCAGATTGGGCAATCAAGTCTATATTGTCTTTGCTCCGGACAAGAAGAAATAAAACATCAATATGGGTAGTAAGATGCGGCCATTAATACCGTTATCTTCGAGGCGGGGGATATTGTCTGCTTCTCGGAGCCTTGCAAAGCAGATCTTCAAGGCAGATCTGCCGGAGCAGGTTGTAAAAGAGATGTCTGCACAGACATTTTATCTCGCCATAAAATCTGAGGGGGTTAGAAATTCGTGGGATCTGATTGAGCTAGCGGATAAAGACAAAATTCAGCTATGCCTTGACTTTGATTTATGGAGAAAGGATAGGTTTGATGAAGAACGCTTTTGGGACTGGCTTTCGCTAAGCGATGCTGAAAAGATCCTTGAGCCGATACAGAAGATCCTCTCAGGGATAGATCTAAAGTTAATCGCACTTATGATTTGCAGATATGTCGAAAGCGTAGTCTTGGAGGAGCCGACCCAGACCCCTCCCGGCGCCGATTTTTATACGCCGGACAAGGGATATACGTGGATAAAGATTAATATTGAAGATAGCGATCATCACCGTCTTATGGGAAGACTTTTGGCGTATATATTTGAGGCAAGCCCAGAGCTTTTTTACCAGCTTTTGTCGATACCAACCGTTGCGACCCCTTCTGAGCTGGAAGAAGAGGCATATCAGGAAAAGAGCAAGAGGCTTTTTGCTGAAGGCATTCCGGACGATGAATTTGCCTTTGCCCTTAATACACCGATGACTGTTGAAGATTATAAGGTAAAGTTTGGCCGAGCGGAGGAGGGCATATCTCAGGGAAGATATGATCTAGTGCAGAGGGTAACCTTGTTAAGTGCGGGATTTCCTGTGTGCGAACTGGTAGACGAGCTTGTAAGAAAGCTTGCCAAAGAAGGCAGAAAGGGAGAGTTTGATGAGTTTGAAGCTGAATTAACCCTTTTAGCAAATGCTGCTCTGGTAAGATTTGGCGTGGATTTTAGCGAGCTTTTAGAGGTTCAACAGGCAGTTGAACAGGTAAGGGGAGCCTTTAATATAGGCCTTGAGATTGTGTGTGGAGAATTGTCTGAGGATCCCCTGTCAGTCTACCGCAGAGGAGGCATTAAGCCTATTTACCAAGTTGGATTAGGAGCGCTTTTTAATGTGCGCTCTGAGGCACAAAAAGCACTGAGACAGCTACAGGCGCATCCCGATGAGGATAGGAAAACGCCTCTACTTGAGCCGCTTTCCCGCCCTATGCCTTTATGTCCTGAGGAGATTTTGCCCAAAAGGGAGACCTCAGCTTCCGAAGAGTTAACAGTACGCCCATTCTATACCATTAGGGAGATCAAAACAGCTCTTTCCTTTTGCACAGCAGGCAAAAAGGGCATCCAGATCTCATAAAACGCTAGCATCTTGCTCTTGCTGAGGAAAGTAACCCTGCACCTTTTCACGGGTGGAAGCTATGGTTTGCCTTGGAAGAGAGGGTTAGCTTGTTAGGGACTCACCCTAGGCAGCGAAAGCGCTAAGTGTGTAGACAGTAATTGGCGTTATGTTTAGCCACACATGTTCGGCGGTTTTTTTATACTTGGCTTCAAGTTCGTTAAAGAAGCGGTCAACTTGCTCAATCCTCTCACGCCTCTCTTTCATTGATACGATCTTGCTCAACTTCCTTAACCCTATGTATTCAAAGAATGTGATGCGGGTGTTGGAGTTGCTTACCTCTTGAAGCTTGTCAAATATCTCGACCACCTCCTTTAGTGAAAGGTTGGTAAAGGGAATAGAGCAGATTATCACATCAAACTTGCCGCCTCCTCTGTACTCCTGAAAAGGGCCTTCAAAAAATGAGATTGAATCTTTGTGCTTCAAATAGTCTTCGTTGCTTGAAAGCTTTTCCTTTAAGAGCTTCATCATGTTTGGATTGATTTCACAGATAGTAAGGCTGTCA
>RFKT01000301.1 GCA_003694225.1 Candidatus Dadabacteria bacterium | reverse complement strand
GTGACAGTTATATCCCCATCTATTCCGGTTATAAAGGTCTCTATTCCGAGATCTGAGAGCTCCTTTAAGGTTGTCTTTGATGGGTATCCGTAGTAGTTATCCCTTCCTGCCGATATAACAGCGACCTTGGGGGATACATTAGTCAAAAACCTGTGTGTGACGCTGTCTGATGCTCCGTGATGCCCTACCCATAGGAGCTCCGCTTTTAGCTTCGATCTTTTCTTAAAGAGCTCTTTTATGGTTTCCCTGTTCCCGTCTCCCATTAAGAGCGCCTTAAACTTACCGTAAGAAAGCAGAAATACGAGTGAGTTGGCGTTCCAGTCACCTGATAGGGTAGCGGGCCACAGCGCCTTAAGGCTCAAGCTTCCTGAGTGAAATGTATAGCCCCGCTTTATCGCCTTATAATTGGGGAGTGAGCGTATTGTCTCGTCGTACCATCTAAAAAACTTGTTCCTCTTCCCGGCCGCGCCGAGAGGTTCTCCGTTATCCACGATCCCTTCTGGCTTTTTAGATGATACTAAGTCAAACACTCCGCCTGAGTGATCCATATGTGGGTGGGTTAGCGCAAGGAGGGATACCTTGTATCCCTTTTCTTTGGATATTATGCCTCTTAGCTTAGGCGCTGACATAGGTGTTCCGGTATCTATGATGATAAGATCCCTTTTTTCCGGATGCTTTATTATAACGGAGCTTCCTTCGCCTAAATCTGGGAAATATAGCTTAAGGTTTCGGGCTTCGGGCGCGCACCCTGCAAGGCATGTAAAAACAAGGCATAGAAAGGCCGCAGGGGCAGCCGCTCTTTTTAATGGCAACATTTGTCCTGTACTTTTTCTTTTGGTGCAATAATAATATCCCGTGTGTTTGATATATAGGGGCTTATGATATGACAGATCACCCGCTTGATTCAATCCGCAACATCGCAGAGGCTTTTTATGTCACAGCGGCGGATTATCCTGAGAGGGTTGTTTACTCTCAGGCTGTCTTTGACACCGATGCCCCTTCATCTGAGCCTAGGGCGTGGATATCCACCGATTACGCCACTGTTAAGGCGAGGATAAATAAGATAGCCCACTATCTGAAATCTGTCGGTGTTGCCAAAGGGGTTAAGGTTGGAATCATATCAAACTCAAGGCCTGAATGGCTTGAGGCGGATATAGCGGTACTCTCTCTCGGCGGTGTGGTTGTCTCTATCTATCAAAGCCTCCCTCCCAGCGACATAGCCTATATTCTCTTTGATTCAGGCGCCAAGATAGTCTTTGCTGAGAACCAAGAGCAGGTCAACAAGCTAAAGGAGATAGCCTCTAAGGAGTGGAAGATGCCCGCCACTGAGGAGCGTGGCGAATCGTTAGAGAGGGTTGAGGTCGAGCGCATTATAGCGTTTGAGCAGTGCGCCCTTGACGATAGCGTGGTTCAGCTTGAAGAGATCCTTACAGGCCCTGAGAGGCAGGAGCCTTCAGAGATGTTAAAGATTCGGAGAACTGACATAGCTTCTCTTGTGTATACATCCGGCACTACAGGCCCCCCCAAAGGGGTAATTCAATCTCATCACAATCACCTATCCAATGTGCGCCAGGCGGTAGAGACAGGCCTCTTTGAGCCTGAGTCTTCTTTTATGCTCTTTTTGCCCCTTGCACACTCCTTTGCAAAGCTCATCGGCTATCTCGGTTTTCTTACCCCTGCCTCCCTTAAGTTTCCCGCAGTTGCCGATACCCGCACATCAAAGCTTCAGCCGTCTTCTATCACGAGGGACATTCGGGAAGGAAGCGCCTCTATAGTGCCTGTAGTGCCGAGGCTCCTTGAAAAGATGAGAGCAGGGGTTTTGCTTAAGGCTGAAGGCGGTGGAGTGGGAGGCTTTTTGCTTAGGCTTGCGATTAACGCCGCTTTGAAGGTTCAATCTGGAAAGGGAGGGGTTATTGACAGAGCGGTATACAGCGCCACAGCTTTTATGAGAAGGAAGGTAAAGGAGAAGCTTTTTGGGCCTAATTTCTGTTTTTGCATCTCTGGCGGTGCAAAGCTCCCTCCCAATGTAGGCCGCTTCTTTGATGCTCTTGGGATAACGGTGTTGGAAGGCTACGGGCTTACTGAGACCTGTGTGGCAACCAATATCAACAGGCTTGGCGCAAACAAGATAGGCACTGTGGGGCCTGTCTTAAGTGAGGATATTGAGCTTAAGATAGCAGATGACGGCGAGATTATGTTTCGCGGCCCCAATGTGGCTCTTGGCTATCACAACAGGCCTCAGGCTACAAGGAAGGCGTGGGATAGCAGGGGATGGTTTCACACGGGGGATTTGGGCTCGGTTGATGAAGATGGGTATTTAACGATTACTGGGAGGAAGAAAGAGATCCTAGTCTCTTCTACCGGCAAGAACATAGCCCCGCAGGATATTGAAGCCGCTGTTAAGGAGTCGAGGTATATCTCTCAGGTGGTTATGGTGGGAGATGGAAGGCCATACTGCACCGCTCTTATTACTCTCGATATGGATGCTGTTGGGGAGTGGTGCAGGGCAAACGGGGTTATCCCCGCCGGGCATTATAGCAGTGACCCCAAGGTATATGATCTTGTGTGGGGAGAGGTGCAGAGGGTAAACGCCTCTTTAGCTGGCTTTGAGCAGATAAAAAAGATAGAGATTGTACCTGATGACTTTACTGTGGAAAACGGTTTTTTGACTCCCACCTTTAAGGTAAAGAGGGATCTAGTCTTGAAGGAATACGGTGACCTTGTGGAAAGGATGTATTCCTCCCGGTAAAGGTATGATCCACCGCTTTTTTTATGCCGGTTTTTTGCCTGCTGCGTGTAGTGATATTTCGTATTTTTCTCTAGCAATTCATTTTAGGTGGATCAGATATCTCCTTGAAAATAGGGCAAAACCTTCCATTTGGTAACAAATGTGGGATTTTTTCCCACATTTTTAAGGCACGGCTGTTGCAGCCCCAATACCCCGCAAGCCGGTGTTTTTATGGTGTCAAGGAAGGATGGTAGCAGCCTCTGTTTTTAACGGAAATTTTTATTGGGGGGTCTAGAGTGAAACAGATTAACTTCATTAACAAAGTGATTATAGCCGTCTCTTTAGTGGCGGCTTTAAGCTCACCTCTTGTAGCAGCTCCTATAAATCTATTTGAGAGCGTATTAAAAGATTCTCAGACATTTGGTTATCAGTGCGAAATAGATGAACAGAAAACTTATTTTAATGCCGCTAGAGCTGTCTATCCTGGCGGCGCGCAATCGATAGCTCTTAATGGCTTTGGGTACACTGTTGATGAAGGGATGTGTACCGAAGACTACAACTCAGGAGATCCCGCTAAAAATTCTACTGTGTACAGCCAGATAGAGGAGACCACGGATAGAGTTGCGGCATATTATAAGGGCAAAAACTCTCTCTGTGTTAAAGGAAACAACCTCTCAGGGGGGAATATTCTAAGCAACTTAAGGGCATATATTGACCAGCTAGCATTTGGATTCCAAATAGCTACTCCTAATTTGGGGAGTGATCCTAATCAGGTATGTACTGCGGCTTATACATTAAATTTTGCCCAAACAGGGGCCCAAACAGGGGGGAGCAGGCCTGAGTGTAACGTGACAGCTACATTTCAAAGAACCTTAGTTAATATGGCTACAG
>RFKT01000300.1 GCA_003694225.1 Candidatus Dadabacteria bacterium | reverse complement strand
GGAGTATAGGGTTCTTCTTAGAGGAACTCAGATCGGGAGAGGGGATCTTAAGCCTAGATACCTATTGGCGATGGATCCGGGCACTGTGACAGAACCTGTAGATGGCATACCAACCAGAGAACCTTCCTTTGGGCTGGATGCGTTATGGATTAAGGAGGAAGATAGAGAGAGGGCGCAATTTGCAGGTTATACGGTGGTAGATCTATCTACAGTTGTTACAACCCATCTCACAGAGCTTATTAAATCTCATGCGCACGAGCTTTTAGGGCGGCAGGAGGTGCAGGAGCTTGTGGACAACCTTGCGAAGGATTATCCGAAGGTAGTTGAAGAGCTTATACCGAACCTTCTGACTGTTGGGCAGGTACAGCAGGTGCTTGTGCATCTGTTAAAAGAGCAGGTTAGCATAAGGGATCTTAAAACCATCTTGGAAACCCTTGCTGATTGGGCTCCTACTGTTAAGGATCCTGAACGGCTTGCGGAGTATGTGCGAAGGCGGCTTTCTAGGGCAATCACTGAAAAGTATAAGTCAGATGACGGCATGCTAGTGCTGGCGAACCTTTCAAGTGAATTGGAGAATACTTTAGCTGAGAGCGTGCAGCAAACGGATGAGGGAAGCCTCCTTGCCCTTGAGCCAGGATTTGCTCAGAAACTTATCAATAAGCTTAATCAATTTGCTGACAGGTTTATTGAAAAAGGACAGACTCCGCTTATCTTGGCATCTTCTCACCTCCGTCCGGCATTGGCAAAGTTTATTGAGAGGTTTGTACCTGGCTATGGGGTGATAGCTCATCAAGAGATTGCTCCTAACACCAGAGTACAGTCTGTAGGTGTGATAAGTATCGACAATTAAAGGGATAAAAAAAAGTGAGACTGGGAGGAGCATGAAAGAATCATATAGTAACAAGGAAAGGTGTTTTAAAAGGTTGCAACCATCTAAAAATACTACAAAAGGTATTATGGCCTCAGGTGATTGTACGAGGGTTATCAGCTTTACATCCGGCAAAGGGGGAGTAGGGAAGACTAATCTTGCGGTAAATATCGCTCTTTCCTTGAGTCAGCAGGGCTCCTCTGTTCTTTTACTTGATGCGGACTTGGGGCTTGCAAATGTGGACATCCTTTTAGGGCTTTCTCCCAAATACAATCTTCAGGACGTTTTAAAGGGCGAGAAGAGTTTGGATGATATAATGTTGGATGGACCGTCAGGGCTTTCCATAATCCCGGCTGCAAGCGGTATAGAATCCATATGCAACCTTTCTCAGAGAGACAAACTCCTTTTGATTGAGGCGGTTGAAAACCTATCTTTAAGTTATGATTACCTTTTGATCGACACACGTGCTGGGATAAGCTCAGATGTTATGTACTTTAACGCCGCCTCTAGCGAGATAGTCGTTGTTATTAACAACGAGCCTACTTCACTTACTGATGCCTATGCGGCAATTAAAGTGCTTGCCACTAATTACGGTGAAAAGAAAATATCAGTGATTTCAAATAATGTGTCAGATCTGAGTGAAGGCAAGAAGGCATTTGATAAGCTTTGCCGAGTTGCAGCAAGATATCTTAATGTTAAGTTGGAGTATATGGGGTGTGTTCCGCGGGATCCACTGGTTAATGAGTGTGTAAGAGAGCAGAGGGCGCTTTTAGAGAGATATCCTTCAAGCAAAGCTGGGCTCGCAATTTCTCAAATTGCAAGGAAGCTCGATTATAGGAGGTACAATATTGAACTTAAGGGGGGAATGCAGTTTTTCTTTAGGAGGTTGTTGGAGATAGAGGGAATGAGGGGAGATGTAGCGTAAGGGTATAAAGAGCAGTTGAACTTTTCAGGTGTTGTATGGCTGAAGCAAAGAAAACATTAAAGAAGAAATACACCAGAGTCCATAAATATACAGCCAGTTTAGCATTGCTTGCATTTGCCGTAATTATCATCTCTGGGTTAAGGGCGGAGGTGAGCATTATGACGATAGCGTACAGATCATTTGTAGCAATGGTTGTTATAGCGTTTTTGGCTAAGATTATAATTCGGGCGCTTGCTTCTTTTGAGGAAATTGAAAGTGGCTAAGATAAAGAGAAAATCAGTAGCTGAGGCTTATAAGAATATTGATGGATATGAAAAGGAAGAGCTTATACAGAGCTATCTTCCTCTTGTAAAGAAGGTAGTGCACAGGCTTGCAGGAAGGCTTCCAAGTGAAGTCGACATAAAGGAGATGATAAATTCTGGCATAATAGGGCTAGTTGATGCTCTTGAAAAATATGATCCTAAGCATGAAACTAATTTTTCCACCTATGCGCAGTTTAGAATTAGGGGTGCTATATTAGATTCGTTTAGATCCCAAGATTGGGCGCCTAGATCTCTCCGGCACAAATCCCATAAGGTAGAAGCAGCGTATCAGAGGCTTGAGCAGAGGTTGGGAAGGCCTGCCACAGAGAGTGAGGTTGCTGAGGAGCTGGGTCTTACAACAGAGGAATTTCAAAAACTGTTAGGCGAAGTAAGCGGTGTAGTTATGCTTAGCTTTGAGGAGCTTGGATTTGGGCACGGTGAAGAGCGGTTTCAGGCAGATGAGCTTCTTCCTACGGCTGGGCCTGATCCGCTGAGCAACCTTTTAAGTGGGGAGAAGGTAAGTATAGTTGCTAGAGCGTTGGATAGGCTTCCTGAGAAGGAGAGGCTCGTGATAAGCCTTTACTTTTATGAGGAGCTGAATCTCAAAGAGATAGGAGAGATATTGGGGGTTACTGAGTCAAGGGCTAGTCAGATTAGGTCTAGGGCTCTTATAAGGCTTAAGAATTACCTTAAAAGCGTTGTAAAGGAATAGAGCAGTAGAGGGCGGTGTAGATGAGTAATAAAAAAATAGACAGCCGCAGTAATGAAGAGAAAGCAGGTCTGATTTTGCCGGAGGAGCAAGGAGGTAAAAAGGGCCGTGACAAGGTTTATGATGTAACCCTTTCTGGTTCGTTATCTGCAGAGATTCAGGAAAGGGCTGCACTCCAACAGAGTGGTTCTTCGGTACTTATATTGAGCAAGGAACAGGAGGTGTTAGGCCCTGTCTCTGATGCTATTAGGGAAAGCTCTAAGGGCGTTACTCTTGTCTCTACAAGCAGTATAGCTGGATTTAGGGAAGAGCTCTCCAAGGCCTCTTTTGATCTTGTTATTATAGATCAGGGTACATCTGGCTATGCGACATTTGAGCTTATCCATGAAAGCAGGTTCCAGAATAGCGAACCCGCCATACTAGTGCTTGAGCAGGACAACAATCCAGGTATGATATCCGCGATTTTACATTCAGGGTGTCAAAGGTGCATTAGCAAGGTTGAAAGCTGGAAAGATGAACTTTTACCGGCTATAAGGCAGGCGTTAAGGCTAAAAAGGCTTGAGGACGAAAACCGAACCTTGGTAAGAATGCTTACCGAAATGAATTATGAGCTAGAGAAGCGGAACGAGAGGTTGGATGAGTTTAATGCGACAGTTGCTCATGACATAAGGGGCATCTTGGCTGGAGTGACAATGAGGCTTGAGTATGTATTGGGCAAGAGGCGCAATGAGTTTAATGAGGAGACAGCTTCTATCCTTTCGAAGGCCCTTAAGGCAGCTCAAAGGGCTGTAGATATTGTTCATGCTACGTATGAATATGCAAGGCTTGGAAGGGGGCAGTTAAAGAAGGAATCTGTGGATATAGGTGTGATTGTAAGGGATGCGATTAGTGATCTTAACCTTCCTGAGTCTTTGGATATCAAGGTTGGGATTGGAGAGCTTCCGAAGGTGTGGGGTAATGGGCCCCTTTTAAGGCGGGTGTTTATGAATTTAATTTCCAATTCGGTTAAATACAATGATAAAGAGAGCATTGTAATAGATGTGGGGTGTAGTGGAACAGTTCGAGAGGATGGAAGGGAATATGCTGAGATATTTGTTGCTGACAATGGTCCCGGTATTCCCCAGGCGGTTCATAAAGAGATCTTCCGGATGTTTTGGAGGGGCACCAAGGCGCGGCGTTCTGGTGATGGGATGGGAGTAGGGCTTGCAGTTGTACAGAAGGTGGTAGAATTACACGGAGGCAAGATAGCAGTAAGCAATGGGAAAAAAGGCGGCGTCAGATTTTCTTTTTTACTTCCGATTACTTCCGACTGACTTCCGATTAACTGAGTGCGCAGCAGCGACAAAGGGCTGGACCGAGCCTTACGGGGACGTGGGCTGGTCGACGTGGACGTGACGTGGACGTGGGCTGGTACGGGGTTACATCTGGCTGGAGGAGCCACGGTATGCTTGGCTGGTACGGGGTTACATCTGGCTGATGTGAATTTCTATCCTCTAAACGG
>RFKT01000299.1 GCA_003694225.1 Candidatus Dadabacteria bacterium | reverse complement strand
TTGGCCTTTATATCGTATCCCAACAGATCAAAGAGAGTCATAGCAAGGTTTTTGCCGGTTGTAATCGCGCCCCATCCCCCAACGGAGTGAAACCTCACAGTAATGCTTCCTTCAGGCATAAGATTGGGATTTTCGCTCCCCCTCAGTGAAAGATCCTTTACATGAGGATACGCCTCCTTAATCTGCTCCTGATAAACCTCTTCTTTGGGGGTCTTAGGGTTCTCTCTGAGAAAATCAATTGAAAGGTAAAAGAATTTTCTCTTTTTCCCATCTGCCAGCATATTCTCCACAGCGGCTATAATCCCCTCAGGCTGAAGATCTCGGCTTCCCATGCCGTACGACCCTGAATAGATAGGGGGGAGATCCTGCGGCCTCCCATATACATCGTGCCGAGGGTGCGGAAGGGTTCCGTTAGCCGCGTTCCCATTTTCCACCGCCTTTGCCGCAGCGCATCTAATCTCCCTTACAAGTGGAAGATCCTCAGGCAGAGGTTGATCAAGCCTTTCAAGAACACATACTCCTTTTCTGCCCTTAATAATCTTAGTTATTAAATCCCCAGGAAAAGGCCTGAACATGACCATATCTACCACACCGACCTTCAGCCCTCTGGAAGATCGGAGATAATCCGCCACCACCTCTGCAGAAGGCACAACACTTCCCTGTCCCACTATTATATAATCTGCGTCATCGACCTTATAGGTTCCAACCCTTCTATATCTTCTGCCGGTAAGGGTATAGTATTCCTCCATGCACATGTCAGCGATCTCTTCAATATGATCGAAGAAAAACGGTCTCTGTGCCGCCACGCTCTGCATATAAGAGTCCTGATTCTGCACAATGCCCGACATAACAGGATTGTCCACACTCCACAGCTCCGGCACTCTTCTTCTTTTTTCGCCGTATATGATCCTTTGAGCCGGTGTGGGTGTCTCAATGATATCGTCAGGTCTTCCCAAAAACTCCTCTATAAGCTCCCTTTCAGGAAGATATATTGACTCTATGAGGTGAGTGGTAAGAAAGCCGTCCTGAGCAACAGCTCCTGGAGTAAGTGCAAGCTCCGCTATCTTATGAGCGATAACGTTAAGATCGCATACAGCCTGAGCGTTCTTTCCAAAGAGCTGAAAAAAACCTGTGTCATCTATTGCATGATAATCATCGTGGCCTGCATGCACATTAAGGGTAGCCTTAGTCATAGCTCGGCTCCCAATATTTAATATGTATGTAAGCCTCTTTCCTACAGCCGCATAAAGGCTTTCATGCATGTAGGCTATACCCTGCCCTGAAGAGAAGTTTACAGCCCTAAGCCCCGTCATTGACAAGCCGGCAGTAACAGCGGCCGCAGCATGCTCCCCTTCCGGCTCTATAAATATAAGCGGTCTTCCTGAGATATTGATATGGCCTTTAGCTTTCTGCTCAGCCCAGTACTCCCCCATCTGAGTTGACGGCGTAATCGGGTATGCGCCTGCCGCATCTGACGCCTCACGTTCACACATAATCACAGCTGTATTCCCATCGACCGCCGCCCGAATGCCGGGATACTTAAAGGTGTCTTTTTTAGTTTTCATTTTTACCTCGCAGGTTTCATTTGAGCTCGAAACTCCAACTTTTCAATTCGCAACAAGCTAACACCCTTGCGGGTGCTGAGAGAGATCCCGAATATGATTTTAAACCGCTCTCGTAAAATTTAGCTAAAAGGCTCCCGCCTTATACCTGCTCCAATAATCATCAACCTTTTTTAACACCTTCGGGGCGAGTATCACGCTTCCGATTATATTTGGAAAGGCCATACTTAGTATCATAGCATCGGTAAAATCTATGACATCGCTAAGAGAGTTAACTGCTCCCACTACCACAGCAACAACAAAGAGGATGCGGAAGATAACAACTGTCTTAATGCCTTTTCCGTAGCCAACGTGATCCATAAGATATATCCACCCTCTCTCCCCATAATAGCACCAAGATATCATAGTAGAATAGGCAAATAAGCACACGCATACAGCCAACACGTAGGGAAACCAAGGAAGGACGGTCCGGAAGGCCTCCGATGTGATTGAAACCCCGATATTTGCCCCTTGAGACGTAAGCTCCGGCATATTCCAAGCACCGGTTATAACCACAACTAGCGATGTCATAAGACATATAATAATAGTATCTATAAACGGTCCTATCATGGCCACAAGCCCTTCTCTTACAGGCTCATCCGTCTTTGCAGCCGCATGGGCTATGGCGGCACTTCCCAAGCCCGCTTCATTTGAAAATGCGGCCCTCCTTATTCCCATAACGGCAACCCCTACCATTCCTCCGAAAAAGGCGTTGTCAGTAAAGGCCATCTTCCAGATAAGAGCTAAGGTTTCCGGTATCTTATCTGCATTGGCAAAGATTACAAATAAAGAAGCCAGCACATAGAGCCCGCACATAAATGGTACTATTTTAGAGGTGGCTGCGCCAATCCTTTTTATTCCCCCAAGCACTACTATAGCCACAAAAAATGCCATCACTATCCCTATCACCCATTCAGAACCGGAACCAAGCCGAAAAGTCGTCTTAAGGGCCTCTACCGTTTGGTTTGCCTGAAACATATTTCCGCCGCCTATAGATCCTCCCATTACCATAACGGCAAAGATAACCCCCAAAAGCTTTCCGAACGCCCCAACCCCTTTTCCAAACTGCCTAAGCCCTATATCGAGGTAATACATAGGCCCGCCTGATATAGAGCCGTCAGGGTTTTCCTTTCTATATAGCTGAGAGAGGGTACAACTTGAAAACTTAGCCGACATTCCGAACACAGCGGCAATTATCATCCATAGCACCGCGCCGGGACCTCCCGCTTGAATGGCTATAGCCACTCCGGCTATATTTCCAAGCCCTACCGTTGCCGAAAGCGCACTTGTAAGCGCCTTAAAGTGTGAGATCTCGCCCTTATCCTCTTCTCTATCGTACCTGCCCATTATTATCTCTAGGCTATGCTTAAACCCGCGGATATTTATCCACCGGTACCAAAAGGTAAAAAACACAGCTCCTAAAAAAAGGACACTCACAACAAAGGG
>RFKT01000298.1 GCA_003694225.1 Candidatus Dadabacteria bacterium | reverse complement strand
GTGCTAAGTACCTTAGATATGATCGGGACTTTCTTTTGCAAAAAAGCCTATAAGAAGCGCCGCTTCTTTCAACGTAAAAGCAGTTCCACCGTTTGGCTCCTAACTGGGCTAGCGCGTGGTTGATATCACCGATATCCTGAGAGCGTACCTCTGCCACCTTATATTCTATCTTAAAAAGCTTTTCCACTTCATTTTTGGCTAAGGACTCAAGAGACTTGTCCCTTTTTCTAAAGCTTTTTAACGCTTTTTCGGCTCGATCTAATGCTCTCATAACCTGCTTGTCGAGGCGCGAATCATCCTGCGTAGAAGAACTGCCCCCGCAACCTTCAGCTGCTATGAACAGGCACAGAGAAACCAGCGCAATATGGATACCGTTCATTGAGGCTCTCCCAATAGAGTAAAGACTATAAAAGATCTATGGGTAATATTCAATAAGGGCACGGCGCAACTAGTATCTGCAATTGCAGTTTTCTAAGCGCCTCTTTGAGCGGTTTTGCGTGTATTACCCGTTTGTTATAGGGTATTGTGGCTGAGGGAACCGTTTTTTGCTTTTGGGAGACAGTAGGGATGTTTGACATACCAAAAAACTTTAAGCTCTGCTTTAGTTCTGAAGAGATATCAGACGCAGTCAGGCGACTTGGAGAAGAGATCTCTAAATGGGCGTCTCAAATATGGGAGGATTCCCATACAGATATTGTAGCTGTGCCTGTTTTAAGAGGAGGAATATTTTTCTTTGCAGATTTGGTAAGAAGTATTGAGAGCTCCGTCGAAATAGCTCCCGCAAAGGCATGGGCATACGTTGAGTTTGAGCGCTTTAAACAGAGAGAGAAGGTCAAAGTAGATATCTCCAATGTCCCCGCTAAAGGGAGAAGAGTGCTTCTTGTAGATGACATTTGCGATTCCGGGCGTACCCTTAAGGCATTAAAGGAAGAATTTCTGAATGCAGGCGCTTTGGAGGTGCGCGCTGCTGTGCTAATAAAACGCATAGTAGAAGATGGGGCTTTTGAACCCGACTGGATCGGATTTGAATACAAAGGCGCAGAGTGGTTTGTAGGATACGGAATGGAAGACTCAGAGAGGTGGCGCAATCTCCCGTCAGTATATATTATCCAGCAAACGCAGGAGGGCTAAGGGCTGCAGTGGCTGCTGAGGGAACACTCGATATGGCAGAAGAGCTTACATCAAAAAGCTGTGTAGAATATGTCATAGATATAGTCTCCCTTTCCAAGACATTTAAGAGGTGTTCACTAAAAAAATCCGACTATACCACAGTAAAATCAAGGCTTCTTAACCTTTTTAAAGGGAGACCACACAGTGCCGCAACGGTGGATGCTTTAAGCAACATTACAATACGAGTCCCTAAAGGCGCATCGTTCGGGATTATCGGAAGGAACGGTTCTGGTAAGTCAACCCTTTTGAAGATTATTACCGGCATATATAAGCCAACCTCCGGCGTCGTGAATGTTTCTGGAAGAGTGTCTGCATTGATCGAACTTGGAGCTGGATTTCACCCTGATTTTTCAGGGAGAGAGAATATATTTTTGGGAGGGGCGTTGCATGGCCTTGCAAACAGGGAGATAGAAGAAAGATTTGAGGAGATTGTCAACTTTGCTGGGCTCGAGGAAGTAATAGATGACCCAGTCAGAACGTATTCGTCCGGGATGTATATGAGGCTTGGGTTTAGCCTAGCTGTGCATACAGATCCAGACATATTATTGGTGGATGAGGTGCTATCTGTTGGTGATGCTTCCTTCGTCACAAAGTGTAAGGACAAGATCGATGCCCTAAGGAAAGAAGGGAAGACCCTATTGCTTGTAAGCCACGACTTGGCGGCAGTTGAAAGATGGTGTGATGAAGTTCTGTGGCTTGAAAAAGGGAAAGAGATGGATAGGGGAAACCCAAGAAGAGTTATAGATGCCTATAGGAGTTGGATTGAAAAGGGCGAGGAGAAAGAGCTTGTAGAGGATGCCGCGAAAGACAGAGAATCTGAAGAAGATGGCTCTGTTGGGCTCTTTCGCAGATGGGGAAGTAGAGAGATAGAGATAATCAGCATAAGGACATTGAATGCAGATATGAAGGAGTCCCTAATGTTTCATACGGGGGAGAGTCTTTCGATAGAGATTAAGTATAGGACTAATCAGGATGTCGATGATAGGGTATTTGGCGTTGGTATAAACCGCCTTGATGGCTTGGTCGTACTCGGATCTAATACAGACCTTGAAAGGGTTGATGTACCTCCTGACAAAAAGGAAGGGAGGGTGCTTTATAAGATAATGTCTCTCGATCTAGCTGAGGGGACATATAGTGTGGATGCTGCGGTGCACAGAAGCGACGGCTATCCTTATGATTACCACCAAGCGGCGGTTAAATTCATGGTTAAATCTCCTTTTAATCAGGCTGGGGTTTATCTGCCGGAGCATAAATGGGAGTTTGGTGATTTATAGAGATTGAAATGCAGACGTTCGCAACGGAGATATATAATTATAAGTCCCTGATATTCGCTTTAACCAAGAGACATTTGGCGCAGAGATATAGAGGATCTCTTCTGGGCTTTTTGTGGTCTTTTATAAATCCCCTTTGCTTGATGTTGGTTTATGCACTTGTCTTTAAGTATTACATACGATTTTCAGCTGTGGATCATTACGCAATATTCCTGTTTACAGGCTTGTTGCCGTGGCTTTGGTTTGTATCATCTCTAACAGAAGGTGTCGGCTCTATTGTTGCAAGTGGCCATCTTGTAACTAAAGCTATGTTTCCAGCACATGTTCTTCCCCTTGTAGCCGTGCTTACCAATCTGGTTAATTTTATCCTCTCCCTCCCCCTTTTGTTTGTCTTTATGGCGTTTTACGGCGTTGATTTTTATCCAACCCTTTTTGCACTTCCAGCCCTTATAGCGCTTCAAGCCGTGTTTACTTACGGCCTTGGACTTGCCTTAGCTTCATTAAACGTTTACTACAGGGATGTTCAGCATATATTGGGAAATGTGCTTAACTTTCTTTTCTTTCTCTGCCCGATTTTGTATCCGGTAGATGTTGTGCCTGAAAGGCTTCGGTTTACCTTGGATTTTAATCCGTTAGCTGTGTTTACTACCGGCTATCATAAGATTATCCTCGACGGCGCCCTCCCTTCGCTTTTGTCATGGGCGTTTTTGCTTTTTTCATCGCTTTGCGCATTGGTTCTTGGAATCGCTATCTATAATAAAAATCACGAAACTTTCGCGGAGCTTCTTTGATGGAAAATGTAATACACCAATTTGTCCATACATTAAGTTATGGCGACGCAATCTCAACAGAAGTTCTTGCACTCAGGGATTTTTTTGCTGAGGAAGGCTATCGCTCTGAGATTTACTGTATCAATGCCCATCCGAAATATAAGGGCTTGGCGCTTGATTACAGGGAATTTATAAAGAAAAATGGAGTGCATTTCCGAGGAGGAATAGTTTTGCACTATTCCTTAGGAAGCCCGTTAAATGAGCTTTATCGGAAGCTCAAAGGCGCACGGCGCTTTCTAATATACCATAACCTAACTCCTCCCTGCTGGTTTGAAGGTGTAAACCCTAGAATCGTGGAGGATATTAAGCGCGGCATGAAGGAACTGCCCGAACTGTGTACGCTGAGTGATCTCCTTGTAGCTGACTCAGCCTACAATGCTTCGCAGCTGAAAGGATTTGACGTTGAGGTACTCAGCTTGCCTGTTAATGCTGGTAGATGGAATGTTAACTCTAATGCCGGTATAGCTTCTCTGTTAGAATCGGAAGGAGGCTTGCATATTCTTCATGTTGGCAGACTTGCCCCGAACAAGCGCATTGAAGATATCCTTAAAGTCTTTTACTTTCTTCATTATCACATAGAAAGCCATAGCAGGCTTTGGCTTGTGGGAACTGATATTGACACTGAGATCTATTCATACTCCTTGAAAAGGTTAGCTTATGAGCTTCATATAGGCGATAGAGTGGAGTTTACAGGCGCTTTGAGCGATGAAGAGGTAAGAGCACTTTATGAAGGATGTTCCGCCTACCTCTGCATGAGCGAACATGAGGGATTTTGCCTTCCTCTGGTAGAGGCGATGCGCTTTAAGCTGCCTGTTGTAGCGTATTCCAGCACAGCAATACCTGAAACTCTGGGAGACGGCGGAATATTAGTGTCAGAGAAGAAGTACCCCGAAACAGCCGAGTTGCTCTACAGGGTGTGCACAGATCAAAACTTGCGCGGAAGAATGATTGCTAAAGGACTAAAGCGTATCGAAAGCTTTTCCGTAGAAGCTTTTAAACGGAGAGCAGGAGAGATCTTTCTCTCCGGCGCTCTGCGGAGGACAGAGAACTGTTAGATATGGGAAGCCCTTTGTCTATAGGCCTCGATATTAGCGCTCTGGATCCATCCTTTAAGGCGCACTCTGGCAGAGGCATCGGAAGGTATGTAGCTGAATTGAAGAATTTCTTCTCTAAGATTGATCGAGAGGATTTGGATATAGGATTCTTTACACAGAAGGATCTGGTTGAGCGCAGTCCTCTTAGCGGCATCCTTAACTTTCTGCCGTTAGGAAAGGTAACATTTCGCCAGCAGGCTCTTTTGCCGATTGCTATGGCAAGCAATTCTCTGTGCCCCTTTGACGTGCTGCACTTTCCCGCTCATATGGATCCCCCTGCATGGAGCAAAAAACCTTACATCGTGACAGTCTTGGACCTTATCCCTTTGGTAATGGCTGATTTGTATAAGGCGGCGAATCCTAATTGGAGGTACCATATAGCACGCAAGCTAGAGATTCAAGCGATAAAGAACGCCTCCTTAATCCTTGCAATCAGCAAAAATACAGCCTCAGATGTTGAACATGTGCTAGGAATCGATCCGGATCTTATAAAGGTTACCTATCTTGGGGTTGATGAAAAGTTTTTTGGCTCGACTACCACTGAAGAAGAAGAGAATTATATAAGAGATAAGTACCGGATTCCTCCGAAATGCGATCTAGTCCTATACGTGGGAGGGATAGATCCTAGAAAAAACGTACGCGGACTGCTTGAGCCACTCTCTTTTTTAATCCGTGACACAGAGAGGGATATTCGGCTCTTTATGGCCGGTTCCATTGAGGAAGACAGGCAGTATCCGGCTTTACTGAAAATGATAAAAGAGCTCGGCTTAAACGACCGTGTAATCTTGGGCGGCTTTGTTCCTGACAGTGACCTTATAAAAATTTTTCAGATCTCCGCTGTCTTCCTTTTCCCAAGCCTCTATGAAGGTTTCGGGCTTCCCCCCTTAGAGGCTATGGCTTCAGGCCTTCCAGTGGTATCTTCCAATAGGTCGTGTTTGCCTGAAGTGCTTGGCGACGCCGCTATCTTTGTTGATCCTGAAGATTCTGAGGGCATAGCAAAAGCTGTCCTTGAGGTAATTAGAGACAAAGATCTCTCCCTTTCGCTTAAAGAGCGGGGCAGAAAACAGGCTCGGCTGTATTCCTGGGAGAAAACCGGAGAGGCGACGTTAAATGCCTACTTAAGGGTTGCAGGCGTAATATGAAAGCATGCGGAATGAAAAAGGACTCTGTCTATCTGATTTTGATTGTGCTTATTGGGGCAGCATTAAGGCTTGACTATCTCTTTCACTCTAACTTTGGCATTGAAGCCGACGAGGCGATAGTCGGGCTTATGGCAAAGCACATATCTGAGGGGGGCAGGTGGCCTATTTTCTATTACGGCCAGCCATATATGGGAAGCCTTGAAGCTCTTCTAGTAGCAGTCTTCTTTAAGCTCTTTGGGGTATCAAGGTACGCGCTAAAGGCTGTGCCCTTTCTGGTGTCGCTTGCCGTTATCCCTGCTCTCTTTGCTCTTGGAAGGCGGATATACAATCTAAGAGCTGCTAAGATAGCCGCCCTTTTATTTGCGGTGCCTCCATCGGCTTTGGTGCTTTGGAGCGTAAAAGCAAGGGGAGGATTTATCGAGGTAATTCTTCTGGGAGCTGTTGGGCTTTTGCTTACGGTAAGATGGCTTGCTGAGAAAACACCGACTATCGGGCTGGCCTTTGCCATCGGGCTTATTTTTGGGGTTGGTTGGTGGATAAACGCTCAGATAGTCTACTTTGCAGCGCCATCGTGCATTATAGGAGGTATTGCGGCGGCTAAAAGGGCAGGGGTGAAACGGTTTTTCCTGCTATCAGCGGCTGCCTTTTCAGGCTTTTTGGTCGGGAGCAGCCCGTTTTGGGCGTATAATCTGACACACAATTTTAGCTCAATAAAGATGCTTATAGGAGGGGGAGTTTATGATATCGGCAGCCATATCAAAGGCTTTTTTAAGGTTGCCTTTCCGATCCTGCTTGGAGCTAGGCGGTTTTGGCACGAAGAGGAGCTTTTTTACGGCGCCACACTGGTATTTTATGGCATCTACCTTACACTGTTTCTTGTTGCCTTGTACCCAAAGAGGGATGACAAACCATCCCTTGAAAGCGGCCACATCCTTTTGGTCTTATTTTTAGTTTTTTCATTTTGTGTATTTGTGGGGAGTTCTTTTGGGTACCTTGTAAAAGCACCCCGGTATCTCCTTCCTATGTATGTGGGGATCTTTCTTCTCTGCGGTTATGGGATTAGCAGGGTATGGGAGTTCTCTGGCCTCATGGGAGGGGGGCTTTTAGCAACTGTGTTGTTTCTCAATTTAGTGTCTCAGTATGGAGGAGGCAGGGCTATAGCGGGGGAGCCTGTTATATATGAAAAAGACCGTGTCTCTCGGGATCACACAGAGCTTATATCGTGGCTTGATGCTCACGGCTACCGGTATGTAAAGACAAATTACTGGATCGGATACAGGCTTGCCTTTGAAACAGGAGAAAGGATCAAGTTCTCGGTATTCTTGGAGCCTGAAAATGTAAGGATTCCTGAGTATGAATTAGCGGCGCCGAAGGGAAAGGATATTCCGTACATCTTGGCTCCATCTCAAGCTAAGAGAATAGAGAGAGCCCTGTTTGCGCTCGGATATAAATATGCATCTAAAAGAGTATCCGGATATGTAGTTCTTTACAATACAAGGCCTATTGTAAGTAAGCTAAAGGTGATACAACCAGGTGCCTATCACGCCTTTGCGTCTCACGGCACACTCTCTCCGGATATGGCTTTAGATGGCAATTACAACACGAGGTGGGGAAGCGGCGCTCATCAGGAGGAAGGGATGTGGTATAAGGTTGTGTTTGAAGCTCCCCTAAAGGTTGCTTCACTCTTAATTGACGCGGGCAAGTGGTGGCACGATTATCCCAGAGGGCTTAAGATAATAGCGCTAGATGCAAAAGGAGATAAAAGGGTAATTTATCCTTCCGAATATCACGGAGATGTTATGTATTTCCTTCATCGAGGACCTATACGTATTTACTTTGAACCCTTTTTTGCACGTGAGATAAGGCTTATTCAAACATCCTCTCACCCTGTCTTTGACTGGTCTATAGCTGAGCTTAAGGTATATGGGCCTATCTTCTGAAGTGGTATTGATGGTATGAATAAATGGTTGGAAGATCCACACTGAAATCTTCCAAACCATTTATCCTCTTCTAGCTGCCTTTGTCTGACGGTTGGGTTGCGCTTTGGTCGGTCTGGTCCTGTTCGGCCTTGGGTGGAGCCGGAGGCTGTGAAGGAGCCTTCGGGGCTGGCGGGACCACGAGCTTGAAGTCTCTGATGAGACGATCCGCCTCTCGACGATGCTCGCGCTCCGCCTTCCTGTACGAGATGGCGAGTCTCCGCCAGCGCTCGTACTCCTTGTAGGCTTCTGCGTATTCCGCAGAGCCTCTCCTCGCTGCTCGCATCTGAGCCTTGTAGGACTCACTCTGGCCCTTGGCGTAAGCGTACTGCTCCGCCATCTTGTCGGCCGCAGCGAGCTCAGCGCTGCCGATGCAAAGGCCGGTCAAGCCTTCCTCACAAAGGCTGCGGATGTGGTCACCACCTATAAGCTGGAAGCGGATCCAGACCTCGATTGGCGCTACAGAATTCGGGTCGGTGATGAAGGTCCCTGTGTTGG